>JBHIBU010000069.1:0-6949 GCA_046759245.1 Dehalococcoidia bacterium
AGACGCACAAGTAAGCAGGGAAGCCACGGTAGCCCTTAAAGGAGGAGGTGACGCCGTGCCGGCTCAGCTGGCGAGCGATCATCGCATCCAGTTCTCCTGTGTTCATACCGGGCTCGATCCTTCTCACTAACTCCTCAAGAATGAGGGCAACGATCCTTCCCGCCTGACGCATGGCCTCGATCTCCTCCGCCGATTTAACGATTATCCCCATTTGCTATAGATAGTATACCAGAAACCTCCTCATCCTTATATCATTAGCGCCGAGATAAGCTCCTCACCCACCTCCCCGATCCCCTGCTCCCCATCGATCTCCAGCAATCTGCCCCCTTGTTTATAATAGTCGATAAGAGGTGCCGTTTCAACGAAATAGACCTCAAGTCGCTTCCTTACCGTCTCCGGCGAGTCGTCGGGGCGCTGATAAAGCTCGCCTCCGCACCGATCGCACCTCCCCGGCACCTTTGGTGGCGAGGTTATCTCATGATATGGTGCCTGGCAGTCGCGGCAGATAAGGCGACCGCTAAGCCGCCTCACCAGTTCCTCTGTGGAGACCTTGATATGTACCACCTTATCGATCCCTCTCTCCCCCAGGACCTTATCCAGCGCCCCCGCCTGCTCCAGGGTTCTGGGGAAGCCATCGAGGATAAACCCTGGGGCGCAATCGGGGGCTGCGATGCGTTCCAGGATCATCCTGATAGTTATCTCGTCGGGGACCAAAAGCCCCTTCTCCATATAAGATCTCGCCTGCCGCCCCAATTCATCGCCCCTATTCACCGCCTCCCGAAACAGGTCACCGGAGGCGATATGAGCCACACCAAACCTTTGACAAATGATCCCCGCCTGGGTGCCCTTGCCCGAGCCGGGGGCACCCAAAAGCACAATATGCAATTCAAATCTCCCTGCCTATACGATAATTGCCTTTACCTGAGAAACCCTTCGTAGCGGCGCATCAGGAGCTGAGCCTCCAGCTGTCGCATTGTATCTAGAGCCACCCCGACCATGATGAGCAGGCCGATGCTGGGCAGGACCAAAACCCGAATATCGGTTATGTTTTGCACCAGGAAGGGCGACACCGCCACCATGGCCAGAAAGAGAGCGCCCCCCCAGGTGATCCTGGTGATCACCCTGGTGAGGTACTGCCCAGTGGGGCGACCGGGGCGAATCCCAGGCACGAAAGCCCCTTGCCGCTGCAGGGTTTCCGCCAGGTTCTGCTGCTGAAAGATTATCATGGTATAGAAGAAGGTGAAGCCCATCACCAGCAGGAAATACATCGTCCAATAGAACCAGCTTGTAGCGGTGAATATCCCGGTGATGAAAGCGGCAATGCCCCCGCCCGCCGGATTAACAAAGTAGCTGGCTACCACCCCGGGGAGGATCATCAGCGACATAGCGAAGATCAAAGGGATCATCCCCGCCGAGTTTACCCTGAGGGGGATGTGGGTGGCACCCGATTGGCGGTACATCCTCCCGCCGCGGAAAAGGCTCCTCGAATACTGCACCGGGATGCGGCGGTGAGCCTCGGTAAAGATAACGATGGTGGCCACAATGGCCAGCGCCAAAGCCATAAAAACCAGTAGCCCCCACATATCCCCCCGGGCCAGGTAGCCTCTGCCGACCATCTCCGGCAACCCAGCGACGATGCCACCAAAGATTATGATGGAGATGCCATTGCCGATGCCATATTCGGTGATCAGCTCCCCGAGCCAGACGAGGAACATAGTCCCTGCGGTCATCGCTATCACCATGGCAGCGGTGGGCAACAGTGCCTCCCCCGAGAGCCCAATGCCGCCGATAATGCCCTCCCTTTGCAGGATGATTAGCTGCCCATAACCCTGGACGGCTGCTAGGGGCACGGTTAGCCAGTGAGTATACTGATTGATTTTGGCCCTCCCCGCCTCCCCCTCCCTAGCTATTGCTTGAAGGCGAGGGATCACCGGCACCAGTAGCTGCATGATGATCACCGCGGTGATATAGGGGTAGACCCCCATGGCAGCTATGCTCATATTCCTCATCGCCCCACCGCTGAAGAGGTCAAGCATGCCCAGCAATGGTCCGATACCCCGCCCCTGTTCCAGAAGCCGCTGTAAGGCATCGAGATCCACACCAGGTAAAGGGATATGGGCAATGAAGCGGAAGACCACCAAGAGACCCACAGTGAGCAGGATCCTCTTCCTCAGGTCAGCTTGACCAAAGGCGTCGATCATCGCCTGAACCAGCCCCGGCCTAGTCCCCGCTCGATGCAATCTCCTCTGCCCTCCCTCCTGCTAACTCGATCTTCCTCTTTGCCGCCTCGGAGAACCTGTTGGCCTTCACAATGAGCGGTTTTTGTACCTGGCCATCGCCCAGGATCTTTATCGGCCTCTTCAGCGACTTGACCAGCCTTTCCTCCAATAACCGCTGAGGGGTTACCTCGCTCTCAGGCTCGAAGCGATCGAGCTGTTCCACCTTAACAATAGCGTATTCTACCCTGAAGATATTGGTGAAACCCCTCTTCTCGGGCAGACGCTTGATCAAAGGCAATTGACCGCCCTCAAAGCCGGAGCGCACCTTGTATCCCGAGCGGGCCTTTTGCCCCTTGGTGCCCTTGCCTGCGGTCTTTCCCTGACCACTGCCGAAGCCCCGCCCCAACCTTTTACTCTTGCGCCTTGCCCCCGGAGGTGGCGCTAGTTCATTCTGTCTCACTGCCCTCCTCCACCCTGACCAGGTGTCTTACCTTAAAGATCATGCCCCGAATCGATGGTGTGTCATCGTGCTCGATGGTCTGGTTCAACCGACGAAACCCCAAAGCTCTAAGCGTCCTCTTCTGATCCCTGGAGTAGCCTATGCCACTCTTTGTCCAGGTGATGTTAAGTTTAGTCACTGGATGCCCTCTCCTCGGTGCTCGCCAAGGGCTTCCCTTTTCGCTTCGCCGCTTCCTCCTCGGGATCCCGCAACCGACTTAGCGCCAGTATCGTCGCCCTGACTACGTTTATCTGGTTAGAACTACCCAGCGACTTGGTGAGGATATCGCTGATGCCCGCGGCCTGGAGAACAGCGCGAACCCCGCCACCGGCGATGATACCCGTCCCCGGAGATGCTGGCTTGAGGAGAACCCTGGCCGCTCCAAACTTGGTCTCTATGGCATAGGGGACGGTGCCATCCTTCATGGGCACCCTTACCAGTTGCTTCCGCGCAATGGCACCCCCCTTCCGGATCGCCTCCGGTATCTCCTTGGCCTTCCCCAATCCGGCACCGACATGGCCATTGCCATCGCCAACAACAACCAAAGCGGTAAAGCTAAAGCGCCTCCCCCCCTTCACCACCTTGGCTACTCGCGTTATATGAACGAGTTTCTCCGTTAGCGCCAATTCAGCAATATCGATCTTCTCCATCTAAAAAAGCAAGCCTACCTCTCTAGCAGCCTCGGCCAAGGCCTTCACTCGACCATGATATTTGTACCCGCCGCGGTCAAAAACCACTTTGGTGATCCCCTTCTTCATCGCACGCTCCGCCACCAGCGCGCCCACAAGTTTCGCCACCTCGACCTTCCTCTTCCCATCCCCTTCGGACCTTATCCTCCGCTCCAGGGTCGATGCCGAAGAGATGGTATGACCCAGGCTATCATCGATCACCTGAGCATAGATATGATTTAGGCTGCGAAAAACGCAGAGGCGCGGTCTTGACGATATGCCCGAGACCCTCCTTCTCAGCCGGGCATGCCTTCTTTCTCTCGCTGCTCTAGCATCCTTCGCCATTATCTCTTCCTGGCACCAACCTTCCCCGATTTGCCTGGCTTGAGGCGAACCCTCTCCCCGGCGTATCTTATCCCTTTCCCTTTATAGTGATCGGGGGGTTTCAGCGCGCGAATCTTCGCCGCCACATCGCCCACCAGCTCCTTATCGATCCCCTGAACGCTGATCCGGCTGGCCCCCACCAGCACAACCGCTACCCCTGACGGGGGAGCGATCTCCACGGGATGGGAGTAGCCCAACTGGAGCACCACCTTCTCACCAACCTTTTGCGCACGATAGCCGACACCAACGACCTCCAGGTCCTTCTGAAAACCTTTGCTCACCCCCTCCACCATGTTGGCTAGAAGGCTCCTCGTCAACCCATGAAGGGAGCGGTGAAGACGATTATCGCTCGGTCGAGAAACCGTTATCTTGCCATCGTCCAAGGAGATAGAGATCACCGGATTGAAGGAGCGGGAAAGCTCCCCCCGGGGACCTTTCACCGTCACCTCGCTTCCTTTGAACATCAACTCAACCCCCTGAGGCAAGGGGATGGGCTCTCTTCCTACTCGGGACATCGCTCCCTCCTTACCATATGTAGCAAAGAAGCTCGCCGCCAACCTTTTGCCGCCACGCCTGGTGACCGGTCATTACCCCCTTGGAGGTGGAGATGATGGAAATGCCCAGACCTCCATAGACGCGTGAGATCTCCGCCCTCTGAACATATATTCTAAGCCCGGGCTTGGAGACCCGCTTAAGTCCGGTGAGCATAGGCTCCTTCTTTTCTGTATATTTTAGGTATATCTTAATTACCCGCTGTGGTTTGCCCCTCAACACCTCATAATCGCTGACGAAGCCCTCTTCCTTGAGGACCTTGGCGATGGAGAGCTTCATCTTTGAGGCCGGCACCAGCACAAAGTCGTGCCGGGCAAGGATGGCGTTCCTTATCCTGGTCAGCATATCAGCGATTGGGTCGGTGACCATTTTTTCGTCCTTTTCGGTTGTCTCTGCTAAGAGACCTTATTATCAGAATCACATTCCTCTCTAATTATCCATCGGCCCAGTGCGAAATTACCAGCTTGACTTCGTCACCCCGGGGAGCTTGCCCTCGAGGGCCAACTTTCTGAAACATATGCGACAGAGTCCAAACTGACGGATATAGGCCCGCGGCCGGCCACACAGGCTGCAACGATTCCTCTTTTGCACCTTATATTTGGGCGGTCGCTGGGACTTTACAATCTTTGAAACCTTGGCCATTGTTTCGAACTCTTTCGCCCTTAGGGCTAATCTCTAAAGAGACTGCTATATTTTTTCATATCTATTAGCTTAAAGAGGCCTCCTCACTCCCGCTGGAAGGGCACACCCAGGAGCTCGAGAAGCCTCCTCCCTTCCTCATTGGTCCTGGCCGTGGTGACGATGGATATCTCCATTCCCCGAATCTTGTCGACCTTATCATATTCGATCTCGGGGAAGATAATCTGCTCCCTTATCCCCAGGGTATAATTGCCCCTTCCATCGAAGGCGTTCCTGGGCGTCCCCTGAAAGTCGCGGAGGCGAGGCAGGGCGGCATTCACCAGCCTATCGAAGAAATCGTACATCCGATCTCCCCTCAGGGTGACCATCATCCCGATGGCCATGCCGGCCCGAACTTTGAAGCCAGATACCGACCACTTCGCCCTGGTGATCACCGGGTGTTGCCCGCTGATGGCGGCAAGGTCCCTCTCCGCCGCCTCCAGGGCGCGGGGATTTTTGATCGCCTCCCCGAGGCCAATATTGATCACGATCTTCTCCAGGCGGGGCGCCTGCATCACGTTCTTGTACCCATATTCGCCCATTAGGGTGGGAACCACCTCTTTCTGATACCTTTCCTTCAGTTGGGACATCAGTCGATCACCTCGCCACAGCGGCGACAGATACGCACCTTGGTGCCACCCTCCAAGAAGCGAAAACCGATGCGGGTGGGACGATTGCACTTGGTGCAAAGGAGCATGACATTGGAAACCTGGAGCGGCGCCTCCCGCTCGATGATCCCTGCCTGCCTCGCCGTTCCTCGAGGCCTCATGTGCCGCTTCACCACATTGACACCCTCCACCACCACCCGGCTCTCCTTGGGCAGGGATTGCCGCACCTTCCCCTTCTTCCCTTTATCCTTGCCCGCGATCACCAGCACTGTATCGTCCTTTCTTATCTTCATGCTCATAACACCTCAGGGGCCAGGGAAAGGATCTTCATAAAGTTCTTCTCCCTTAGCTCCCTGGCAACGGGACCGAAGATGCGAGTGCCTTTGGGATTGTTCTTGTCGGTGAGGATCACCGCAGCGTTCTCGTCGAACCTGATATAGGATCCATCGGAGCGGCGATAGGGCTTGGCGGTGCGCACCACCACCGCCCGCACCACCTCACCCCTCCTCAGTGCCCCTCCCGGCATCGCCTCCTTAACCGAGGCCACGATGATATCGCCCACCCGAGCATATCTCTTTCGCGTCCCTCCAGGGACGTTTATGCACATAATACTCTTGGCCCCGGTATTATCCGCCACCCGTAGCCTGGTATAGGTCTGAATCATCTCAATCCCCTCTAAACCTCGGCCCCGGGGGACAATATCTCCGCCACCCGCCACCGCTTCTCCTTGGACAGGGGACGGGTCTCCTCAATGCGGACCACATCTCCTACACGACAGGCATTTTGCTCATCGTGGGCCTTGAATTTCTTGATACGCCTCACCTGCCGCCGATAAACGGGGTGAGGTCTATAGGATTCCACAACCACCACCACCGTCTTATCCATCTTGTTGCTGAGCACACGACCCAGTTTGGTCTTCCTTTTTCGATCCACTACCAAGGCATTACCCCTTTTCCAAGAGCTCCCTTTCCCGGATAATCGTTTTTATTCTGGCGATTTTCTTCCTTACGTTTCGAATCTCCTGAAAATTCACTAATTGTTTTGTGGCCAGGCGAAATCGCAGGTTGAACAGCTCCCGATAGGCCTCGTCAAGCTGTTTTTTGAGCTCCTCCGAGCTAAGGAGGCGAATCTCCTGGACCCTCATTGGCTAACCTTTTCGTAAGACACATCGCTGTCACGGCGAACAAACCTGGTATCGATAGGGAGCTTATAGGAGGCAAGGCGCATCGCTTCTCTGGCAGCCTCCTCCTTAACCCCAGCGATCTCGAAGAGGATCCTCCCCGGCTTGACCACAGCGACCCAATAATCCACAGAGCCCTTGCCGCTGCCCATGCGAGTCTC
>JBHIBU010000070.1:0-6909 GCA_046759245.1 Dehalococcoidia bacterium
TTGGGCGTGGCGCAGCATCAGGCGCATGGCACCTCCCTTGCTGTGATCGCTCCTATCGCCCTTGTCGGCGCTATCACCTATGCCCTCCTTGGGCATATGGATTGGGTGCTCATTCCGGGGCTGGCTCTGGGGAGCTTGGGGGGTGTGGTTTTGGGGGCCAGGCTGATGATGAGGGTGCCGGCAAGGCAGCTCAGGTGGATATTTGGTATCTTTTTGGTGTTCATAGGCATCTACATGATCATCACCTAGCTGGGGAGTTGAAATATGAGCATAGCCATCGGAATCGGGGTCGGGCTTCTGGCGGGGTTACTCGCCGGGATGCTGGGCGTGGGGGGAGGGGTGATCCTGATTCCGGGCATGATTTTTTTGATGGGGGTGGAGCAGCAGCACACAGCGCAAGGGGTCTCCCTGGTGGTGATCACCTTAATGGCACTAGCGGGCACGATCACCCATTACCGCCAGGAGAATGTCAGGCTCAGGGTGGCGCTATGGATCGCCCCGGCGGCAGTTCTCTTCGCTTTTATTGGGGGCATGGTGGCGGACATGATCGATGCTTCAGTGCTTCGTCAAATCTTCGGCGCCGTGCTGGTAATCACGGGTATTGTTACGGTATCGGGGTGGTGGCGAAGGGGATAAGCTATGAAGAGACAGATTCAGGTCTTTTCGCCTCGAAAGGAGGGGGCAGGTGTCGGCACTGAGGGAGCTTTATGAGGAGATCGCCCTTTGTCAGGATTGCGAGCTCTCCCGGCATCGCAGCAGGGTGGTTCCCGGCGAGGGCTCGGAGGGGGCTGCACTTCTGTTCATTGGCGAGGCCCCGGGGTGGTATGAGGACCAGCAGGGGCTACCCTTTGTGGGGCCCGCCGGTCATTTCCTCGATGAGCTACTCGGCTCCATTGGGCTGAACAGGAGAGATGTCTACATTGCAAACGTGGTTAAATGTAGGCCACCGGCAAATCGAGACCCTTTGCCCCTGGAGATGAGGGCCTGCCGAAAGTGGCTCGACCGCCAGATCGAGCTCATTCAGCCCAAGGTGATCGTAACCCTGGGGCGTTACTCCCTGGCTCAGTTCTTTCCCGGCGATTCCATAGGCAAGGTCCGGGGCACGGCGCGAAAGAAGGAGGGGAGGATCTACTTCGCCATGTACCATCCCGCCGCTGCCCTTCACCAACAGAGCTTGCGCCGCATCATCGAGGAGGATATGCTTAAGATTCCCTCCCTGCTTGCTGAGGCGGAGGAAGTTGCGGAGGCGGAGGCTGAGCCGCAGCAGTTATCCATGTTTTAGGGTGCACTATGCCAAAGGCTCGAAAAATGACTCGCAGGATGCCAAAAGAGAGGCCCTCCCTGTTGGGGCGCTTCTTCCGCTTTCTATTCTCACGCCCGATGAGGCGACTTCTCCTTTTGGTGGTTGTTGTGGGGCTTCTATTCTATTTTCGTGCCCCAGTGATCTCGGCGCTGGGCACCGCCTGGGAAAGCGTTATCAGCTTTTTTGGGGTGGGCCTTATCCTGCCAGCGGCGGCGATTTTGCTCCTGGGCTGGATGCTGTGGCGGTGGCGAATCCCTGGCTTCCTTGGTGGCTGGAACCGATGGCTCGGTGGCATCGCCTTTTCCGTGGCCCTTTTCGGACTGCTCGCCTTCTTTAGACCCCCAGGGGGCATCCTCGGCGAGGTTACTTGGGGAGGAGATCTAGGCAGGGCCATCCTGGGCACGCCAGGTCCTCTCGGTGCCCTGAGGCTGGTTGCCATAGGCCTCGCAGGCACCTTTTTGCTGGCCCCGCGGGGGAGTTGGCACCTTCTTTCAACCTTCGCCTCCGCTCTAGCAAATCTATATCGAAGTTATCCTCTCCATCGCATTCCAGGTCTCCTGGCTGCTTGGCTTTTGGCTCTTTATCGCCGCTATCCCCTGCACCGGATGCTGTTCTCCCGGATTCGGCGACCCCCCAGGCCCTGGGTGGAGCCTGTGGAAAGAATGGTGGAGAGAATGGTGGAGTACGAAGCCCCCAAGGTGGCTGAGCCGAGGGTGATGCCTCAAGTTGAGGTGGCACCTGCCGTGCCCTTGATGGCGGAAACACCTCCCCCTGTAGCCGAGGAAAGGGTGGGTAAATGGCAGTTGCCCGCCATCGGTCTCCTCGATCGAACCCCTGAGGTCGAGCTGGGGCAGGTGGACACGGAACGGAGGGCGAGACTCATCGAGGAGGCCTTAGCAAGCTATGGCGTTGAGGCTAAGGTGGTTCAGGTGAACGTAGGTCCCACCGTTACTCAGTTTGGTGTTGAACCGGGATGGGATCGAAAGTATCGGGAGGTCAAAGAGAAGGATAGGAATGGCAATGTCAGGGTGCATCTTGAAGAGGTGTCCAAGACCAGGGTCAAGGTGGAGCGCATTAGCTCTCTGGCCAATGACCTGGCCCTAGCCCTCGCCGCCCCCAACATAAAGATCGAGGCCCCTGTGCCCGGGAAGTCTATGGTGGGGATTGAGGTGCCCAATACGACGGCGGCCCTGGTCAGCCTGCGCAGCGTGATGGAGAGCGCTGCTTTTCAGAAGCTCAAGGCCAAGGCTAAGCTTCCCTTAGCCCTGGGCAAGGGGGTCTCCGGCGAGACCGTGGTCGCAGATTTGACCAAGATGCCCCATTTGCTTATCGCCGGGGCAACAGGGAGTGGCAAGAGCGTTTGCATAAACTCGATGATCGCCACCCTTCTGTTTCAAGCTAGCCCGGAGGAGGTTCGCTTGCTCCTCATCGATCCGAAAAGGGTGGAGCTGGTGGTCTTCGCCAACGTGCCTCATCTGGCATCCCCGGTTATCGTTGACCGAGAGAAGGCGGTGACGACGCTGAAGTGGCTCAACCGGGAGATGGACCATCGCTACGACAAACTGGCCTCGGTGGGTGCACGCGACATCGAATCCTACAACAAGAATCCCAGGGTAAAGGAGCCCCTCCCTTATCTTCTGCTCATCATCGATGAGCTTGCCGACCTGATGGCAGCCGCCCCCGATGAGGCAGAGCGCAGGGTGTGCCGGTTGGCGCAGTTAGCACGGGCTACCGGGATTCACCTCGTCGTTGCCACCCAACGGCCCTCTGTGGATGTGGTTACCGGCCTGATCAAGGCTAACTTCCCCGCCCGGATCAGCTTTGCGGTGGCCTCCCAGGTGGATTCACGCACCATCCTTGACTCTGGTGGTGCGGAGAAGCTTTTGGGTCAGGGGGACATGCTCTTTTTGCCTACCGATGCTGCCAGACCGAAGCGTCTTCAGGGAAGCTTTATCTCGGAGGCCGAGATCGAGAGGCTGGTAAGCTTTTGGATCGGCCAGCTAGGGCAGCCGGGCTATGTTCCTCAACTGGCTGAGGACCTGGCCAAACCATCTCTTTCCCCCGCTGAGGATCCCCTTTTGGAAAAGGCAAGGCAGCTTGCCCAAGAACATAGTCGCATTTCCACCTCTTTCCTGCAGAGGAGATTGGGTATCGGCTATCCCAGGGCAGCTCGGCTTATGGACCTGCTGCAGGAGCAGGGTGTTGTCGCCATCGGGGAGCCGGGGAAGTCTCGGGAGGTGCTCAGAGGGGAAGAGGAGGAGGGAGGTTGAATTGGTAAAGGGCTTTTTTGAGCGAGTTAGGCGCAAGGAGGAGAAAGGTGGTCTTGCCGAAGTGGAGAATTGTCTCCATTGCGGCATGGATCTTTCCTCCTCCGAGCTGTTTCAGCGCTATCGCCTTTGCCCCGGGTGTCGATTTCACTATATTCTTCCAGCAGGGGAGCGGATAGAACTTCTGGCAGATGAGGGCAGCTTTAAGGAGGTAAACCGTTCCCTGGCTTCTCTGGACCCCCTCTCCTTCTCCGGGGAAGCCTCCTACAAGAAGCGCATCTTCGATGCCCAAAAAAGGACGGGGCTCGCTGAGGCGGTGATTACCGGGCTCTGCCAGATTGAGGGCAACCCCACAGTCCTTATGGTGCTGGACTTCGGCTTTTTGGGGGGGAGCATGGGCTGTGTCGTTGGGGAGAAGGTTACCCTTGCCTTTGAGCTCGCCCTCAAGAGGAAGCTCCCCGTGATCGCTGTGGTCTCTAGCGGAGGGGCTCGAGTGCAGGAGGGGGTGCTTTCCCTGATGCAGATGGCTAAGACTGCCGCTGCCGCAAAGCGGCTCCACAGCGCTGGCCTCCCCTTCATCTGCGTTGTGGCAAACCCGACTACGGGGGAGGTCTATGCCAGCTTTGCCAACCTCGCCGATATCATCATCGCCGAACCTAACGCCCTTATTGGTTTTGCCCCCCTTAAGGTGGTGGAGCAGACCGAGGGCAGACCGCTTCCAGAGGATGCCCATACCGCCGAGTCCCATCTGGAGCACGGGATGATCGACTGCGTGGTGGAGCGTACCGCGCTTCGGGGGCTCCTCTCCATCCTTCTCGACCTCCTTTGCTCTCAATATAGGTTGACCCTGAGGAAGAAGGAGATTCAGCCTTCGGTAGTGACCCGCGGCGAGCCGGCATGGCAGAGCGTTCAATTGGCGCGTCACGAGGAGCGACCTACCTCCCTGGACTACATAGGCAGGATTACCTCCACCTTCGTCGAGCTCCATGGAGACCGTTTCTATGGCGATGATGGCGCTGTGGTATGTGGTTTAGGGGATATCGGTGGGGAGGCGGTGGTGATCGTTGCCCAGGAGAGGGGCCACGATGGCGACGAGAGGAATCGGGGGCGAGCCTACCCCGAGGGCTTCCGAAAGGCGCAGCGGGCGATGAAATTGGCGGCAGCATTCAGACTGCCGCTGATCACCTTTATCGATACCCCAGGGGCCTACCCCGGGCTTGAGGCTGAGGAAAGGGGGGTGGGAAATGCCATCGCCCATTGCCTGGCCCTGATGTCCGACCTGCCAGTTCCCATAATCTCCGCCATCATTGGCGAGGGGGGGAGTGAGGGGGCGCTAGCCCTGGGGGTTGCCGATTCTATCCTCATGCTGGAGAACGCCATCTTCTCTGTGGTCCCTCCGGAGAGGGCTGCTGTCCTGCTCTATCGGGACGTGACCAAGGCGGAGGAGGTTGCGCCTGCCTTGAGGCTCACCGCTCACGACTGTAGAGAGCTGGGTGTGGTGGATGTGTTGGTTCCTGAGCCCAAGGGTGGTGCTCACACCGACCCCGATGAGGCGGCCCGCCAGCTCAAAAGGTGCCTCTTAAACGAGCTGATCCGAATCCAAAATATCCATCCTCGTACGCTGGTGAAAGAGCGCTACGAGAAGTTTCGCCATATGGGGCGCTATAGCTCCCGCCTTAGTGTTGCCATCTCCAGGGAGAGGGCTCAGATTGAGGAATATCTCTCCCAGAAATTAGAGGAGTGGAGGGGGTTTCTCCCCTCGAGGGCAGTGGAGGTCCCCCTCGAGGAAGAGGAACCTTCATCATAGCATTCCAAAGATACCCCCGATCGAAATCTTCTGGCGAAGAGGGTTCCTCTCCCCAAGCTATCCTCAATAATGCTTCTAGGCATTCTGACATTGAGAGGAGGACTAAAAATGGAGAAGTTACTGCAGGGGGTTAGGGTTCTCGATCTGGGGCGCTATATCGCCTGCCCCTACTGCGGACTGCTCCTCGCTGGCATGGGGGCGGAGGTGATTCGATTGGAGAGACCGGGAGGGGAGCCGGAGCTGGTATTGCCCTTCGAATTCGATGGGTGGAACTATTTTTCGGTGCTCTATGCCGCCGGCAAGAAGGGGATCACCCTGAACCTGGGGCAGGAAAAGGGAAGGGAGATATTTGAGGAATTGGTGAGGAAGTGCGATGTGGTGCTGGAGAATTTCAGTGTCGATGCGGCCAAGGCAATAGGTCTTGAGTATGATGCGCTGAAGGAGGTTAATCCTCGGATTATCTTTGTCGCCATCACCGGGTTCGGTCAATACGGTCCCTATGCCCATCGGGTGTCCTTTGACCCCATTGCTCAGGCGATGTCGGGGGCGATGAGCATAACAGGCTTCCCCGGGCAACCCCCGCTCAGATCTGGGGTGAACTTTGTGGACTACGGCACCGCCCTCTATGCTACTCTGGGCACCATTTCCGCCCTCTATCATCGGGAGAGGACGGGCGTGGGTCAGATGGTCGATGTGTCTCTATTTGACACCGCAGTCTCCTTTATGGGAGGGGGCTTCGCCCTTTATAAGGTATTCGATTGGATCCGTCCCCAGCTGGGCAATAGTGGCTACTTCAGTGCCTCCGATTGCTTCAGGGCTAAGGACGGGTGGGTCTATATCGCCATCATTACCGATAGGCTTTGGCGCCGATTGACCAAAGCGATGCATAGGGAGGACCTGGCCAGTGACCCCAGGTTTGGCACCGACAATGACCGCTATGAAAACCAGGAGCTTCTGCACCCTATAATCAGCCAGTGGGTAGAGGAGAGAACCGTGGATGATGTGGTCGCCGAGCTTGAGGAGCTGCAAATGCCCTGTGGTCGGGTGAATACAATCCCTGAGGCCTTCGCCGACCCCCATGTCAGAGCGCGGCAGATGATTGTAGATGTCGATTACCCTGGAATGGGCAAGGTCCCCTTGCCCGGGTTCCCCATAAAGCTCTCGGAGACGCCGGGCGAGATAGAGGGGCGAGGTCCCTTGACCGGGGAGCATAATCAGGAGATCTATTGCGGCCTGCTGGGCTTTAGCAGCGAAAAGCTAGCCGAGCTCCAGGAGGAGGGGATCATCTGAATTCATTCCGCTACTTTTCTTTGCCTCTCAATCGCTTGAGGACGGCGTCTTTATAGACCCGGGCCAGGCTCTTCCCATGCTGGGGCATCCTCTCCCGTTTCCTCCTCCGGCGCCGCTCGCGCCGCTCCTGCCGCGTCTCTTCCTCTGCCAAGTCGCTAACCTCCCCCGGCACCCTTTGCCCTATGCCATATCCCTTCTCAGCTCGATGATGCGGTCCCGAAGCAGCGCTGCCTTCTCGAACT
>JBHIBU010000071.1:0-6880 GCA_046759245.1 Dehalococcoidia bacterium
CATCGCCATCATGAACGATATAGCTCTTTCCTTCCACATGGAGCAAACCCCTCTTGCGTGCCTCGGCCGTGCTGCCGCACTTCACCAGATCATCGTAGCCGATGATCTCGGCCCTGATGAAGCCCCTTTCCATATCTGAGTGAACCTTTCCTGCTGCCTTCACTGCCGTGGTGCCTCGGTGTATGGTCCATGCTTTTACCTCATCGGAGACCACGGTGAAGAAGGAGATCAGCCCCAATAGATCGTAGCAGAGCCTGATCATGCGATTTAGCGCTGTCTCCTCCAAGCCCAGGGCGGAGCGGAACTCCTGGGCATCGGCATCGCTTAGCTGGGATAGCTCCATCTCTAGCTTGCCGCAAAGCACGGCAACCTGAGATTGAGGGCGCTGGTATCTCTCCTGCCACTGTTCCTCCAAGGAGGACGCTTCGGGGAGTGTCTCCTCTCTGATGTTAAACAGCAAGAGGAGCGGCTTGGCGCTGAGAAATTGATAGTTTGAGATGAGCCTTTTTTCGGCCTCAGTGAGTTCTTGCTCTCTAATTGGAATCTCGCTTTCCAGAGCATTCTTGATCCTTGCCCAGAGAGCCTGCTCCTTGGAAAAAGCCTCGCGCTCCTGCTGCTTTGCCGCCTTGAGGGAGATCTCTATTTTCTGTATTCTCTTCTCGATAATGGAAAGGTCGGAGAAGGCAAGCTCGAGGTCCAGGATGGCGATGTCTCTCTCCGGGTCGACGCTGCCCTCGATATGGGGCACCTTTTCATCCTCAAAGGCGCGCACCACGTGAAGCAGGGCATCCGCTTGGCTAAGAAAGGCCAGGGACTGACCGCTGAGCCCCCCTTTAGGGGGTGCGACGACATCGACATAGCGCACCTCGGCGGGGACTTTCCTCTTCGGGCGAAAAAGCTGGTCCAGAACATCAAGCCTGGGGTCAGGCACCTTAGCCATTCCTACGTTTGGTCCTGTGGTGGAGGGGGCGTAGGCGCCCGTCTCCGCCTTACCCCGGGTCAAGGCATTAAAAACCGTTGTCTTGCCACTTTTTGGCAGCCCGATAATCCCAGTCTCCATTTTGCCATCCTGTGGCCAACCAAGGCTATCATACCATATTCTTGGGCGGGGGCTCTAGCCTGATGTGGAGGCATGCGCTAGAATAGAGGGCGAAAAGGGGGGAGCTTTGCTTTATATACTCTTCGGTGCCGATGACTTTTCGCTCAGGGAGGAGCTGGAGAGGATCAAAGAGGGCTTGGGTGATAAGGAGCTTTTGGCCTCCAACACCACGGTTTTTGAAGGGCATCAGCTGAAGCTAGGCCAGTTGGTCGCTGTCTGTGGTGCGATGCCCTTCTTCGGTTCCCATCGCCTTGTCATCGTCGAGGGGCTGCTCGGTCGCTTCGAGGAGGGCGATGGGCGCTCCCTTAAGGACCTGGTAGCTGGAATGGCGGAGACTACTGTGCTCGTGTTCATCGATGGCCAGATAAAGAGGGATAACCCTTTGCTCAAGGAGCTTGCCCCCCAAGCCAAGGTGAGGGAGTTCCCCCTTCTGAGAGGGACTGCTCTCAGGGGGTGGATCCAGAGGCGGGTGGCGAAGGGAAGTGGCACCATCTCCCCCCAGGCGGTGAAGCTGCTTGCCGCGCTTGTGGGGGATAACCTGTGGGTCTTGGCCAGCGAGATCGAGAAGCTGCTCCTCTATACCTACGGGAGGCGCATCGAGGAGGGAGATGTGAGGGAGGTGGTGAGTTACGCCCGGGAGGCAAGCGTTTTCACCATGGTTGATGCCCTTATCGAGGGCAGAGCCTCCACGGCGGCGCGACTACTCCACCAGTTGCTTGAGGAGGGGGCAACGGCACCCTATCTTTTGGTCATGATCACCAGGCAGCTTCGCCTTCTGGTTCAAGCAAAGGAGCTCGGCCTGAAGGGCGTGCCTGCCCCTTTGATTAAGGATCGGCTAGGCCTGGCATCGGATTACACCTTGACCAAGGCGCTGGAGCAGAGCAAGCGCTATTCCATGGGGCGGCTGGAGCAGGTCTACCGAAAGCTCCTGGAGACGGATCTAGCTATCAAGAGGGGGATATGGAAGGGAGAGCTTGCCCTTGACCTGCTGGTTGCTGAGCTATGCGCTTAGATGCTGTCTAGGTTTGCCACCCTAAACCTTCCCTCCTTTAGCTCGGCGATTAGCTCTCGGAGGCTAGATATCCTCCTCTCGAAGAAGGTGGCACAGTGACCGATGTCCGAGATTTCATGGGCATCGCTGCCAGCGATGCCTCTCAGGTTTAATTTCTGGCTTATCCCCCGGGAGAAGGCGTTTTCCTTCTCCGAACTCCTGCCATTTAATACCTCGATGGCGTCTGCCACTTGGAAAAGGGGGCTTTCGCAGGCTCTGGTGAGCGCTGGATAGTATCGCTCATCTTCGGGCTCGGCACCGATGGGGAAGTGCCTGCGATAGGGGTGAGCCACGATGATGGCGCCGCCAGCCTCATCCACCAGATGCCTCACGAAGGAGGCGCGGTGCATGCCAAAGACGTACCTCTCCAGCCCAAAGACCAGTAGGTGTGCCTCCTCTGTGGTTATCTCCACCCCGGGAAGCGCGAGGAAGTCATGTCTTTGGCAGAGCTCCCTTATCGCCTCGTCATCCCAGAACCAATCGTGCTCCGTTAGACAGATAGCATCGAGACCGGCGCGCTTGGCATAGGCGATAAGCTCCTCAGGTTTTAGATAGCTATCATCTGAGTTGGGCACAGTATGGGTGTGTAGATCGATGAGCATTCTTTCGAACTAGGGGATTGTCTCTGATAAGCTCCCAATCTCTTTTCTCTTCCTGACTTGGCTCATGCTTACTCTAGATCTCCCTAGCGACGCGGAATCCCGCCTCGATGGCTTGGGTAATTTTTTGAACCTCGACGCAGTCTCCTATGGAGTAGAGGGCAGCAACCTTTCCCTCCAGCCTCTGGCTGAGCTCGTTATCTGGTTTAAGTCCCACGGCAAGCACCACGCTGTCACCCTCGAAGAACTCCTCAGCCCCCTCTCGGCTGGCCCTCACCCCTTTATCGGTTATCTCCACCACGTTCACCTTGGTCTCCATCCTTATCCCGGCCTGTCTCAGCCTCCCCAGAACCACCCATCTAGTGGTGCGCCCGATATCATCCCCCACTCGTTCCCGTCTCGCCAGGAGGGTCACCTTGCCCCCCTTTTCCGCCAAAAAATCGGCGGTTTCACAGCCAACCATCTCGCCGCCAACGACGATAACCTCCCCTGCCACCTCTTTTTGCCCGCTCAATACCTCCACTGCCGTGGCTACAGTATTCCCTGTTACCCCGGGCAGATCGGGAACGGAGGGGCTGGTGCCGGTGGCGATGATGACGACCTCAGGATTTCCCTCCTCGATGGACTTGGCGCTCATCTCCTCGCCGAGCCTAACCTCAGCGCCGCTTTTCTTAAGCTGGGTTTCCAGATACTTGGTCAGATTGCCGATCTCCCATTTATAAGAGGGCACGCTGGCGAGGAGGAGGTTTCCTCCCAGTCGATCCTCCTTTTCAAAAAGGGTGACCTCATGTCCCCTTTTCGCCGCCACCGCTGCAGCCTCCATCCCTGCCGGACCACCGCCAATAACAAACACCTTTTTCGGTCTTTTCGCCGGCTCGATGGTGTATTCCGCCTCCCTTCCCACCCTAGCGTTCACGGCGCATTCCATGGGGTCGCCCCCTAAAACCGAATCGAGGCAGTGACCGCAGGCAATACAGGGCCTAATGTCGTCGAATCTTCCCTCCCTCGCTTTATGGGGAAGCTCTGGGTCGGCGATGAGGGGTCGAGCCATGCCAATAAGGTCAGCCCTCCCCTGGGCCAGGATCTCCTCCGCCAGAATGGGATCGTTAATTCGGTAGGCGGCGACCACGGGGATAGCGACCACCTTTTTTATCTCCTCGGCGATGTAGACGAAGGCGCCCCTGGGGACCGACATATGGCTCAGGGGCCTGGGGCTTTCATGCCATCCCGCTTGGATATTGAGGCAATGAACGCCAGCTTTCTCCAGGAAGGATGCCAGCTTTTTGCAGTCCTCCAGGGTGTGTCCCCCCTCCATAAACTCATCACCTGAGATGCGGCAGATAAGGGGATAATCGGCTCCTGCCTTTCTCTTGGAGAATTCGATGATCTCGAGAAGGAATCTCATCCTATTCTCCAGGTTTCCCCCGTATTCGTCGCTGCGCTTATTGGTGCAGGGGGAGAGGAAGCGGTTGATCATATATCCGATCCCACAGTGAAGCTCTACGGCATCGAAGCCGGCATCCCTCGCCCGACGGGCGCCGTCACTGAATTCAGTCACCATCTGCTGGATCTCCGCCAAGGTAAGCGCCCTTGGCGCTGGGCCGCGGCGGGTGGCCACCTCTGAAGGGGCCACCTCCTCCGTGGCAGCCCCTTCACCCTTAGCCCAATTGTACTGAAGACCGATCTGGGCAGCGATCTTTGCCCCCTGGGCGTGAACTACATCGGTGAGCTGGCGAAGGCCGGGGATGAACCGGTCATGATATATCCCCGTCATTCCGGGCACAGGCCTGCCCAGGCTGGAGGGCATAATAATGCCCGTGATTAGAAGGGCTGCGCCTCCCCTTGCCCTCTCGGCATAGTACGTCTTGAGGCGGTCGGTAACCATGTCATCAGCCCCGTAGCCGGTCATTACCGAGAGGCACACTATCCTGTTCTTCAGCTCTAGCCCCCCCACTTTGATCGGCTGGAACAGGTTCTTTAACTCCGTCATTCTCCCTCCTTTTTTCTACCTGGATCGTCTTCTACATGCTATCTGACTACCGAGGCGGGGTCAATATACTATCGCCCCCTCGCCAGGGACCAAAGGGTGCGTAGCGGCCTTAGCTTGATGAGGGCGGTGCGCACCTCCAGCTCCTTTTTCCCACAAGCCGGGGACATGTTCACCCAGTCCACCGTGTCCTTGATCCGGGACAATTGCTCCTCCCGGCCCGAAGCAACTATGTCATCGATGCGGTGGAGCATCTCGAGGGAGGTGTTTATGCGATCTTCGGTGGCTTGGGCCATTTCCTTTGAGATGGAGCCATGCCCTGCCTTGAGGCGGTTGAGGCGCAGCAGCGCTTCATAGGCGGTCAGGGCGATCTGGTGGCGGTCGAGCCACTCTGTTTCATAATTGAGGGCGTACTTCCAGCTGGGCTCAAGCAGTGCTTGGCGATGCTCCTCCAGCCCTCGGAGAAGGAGGCGGTAGCCGTAGCGCTCCGGGTGTTCGAAGGCCAGGCTGCCGGGCTCGAGGAAGGGAGAGAGGGGAGCAATGAAGGGGCAAACTCGCCCATCTCCCTGAAATCTATCCAGCAGGAAGCCGCAATAGTCGATGGTATCCATCACTGACTTTGGGGTCTGCTTGGGCAAGCCGATCATAAAGAAAAGGTCTACTCGCTGGCAGCCCGCCTCAAGGGCAGCCTCGATAGTTTTCTCCAGGGCATCGTTGGAGTAGTCCTTGCCCACAGCCTTCCTCACCTCAGGGTCATGGGATTCCGGCGAGATCTCGAGGCAGAAGCCGGGGCAGGCTTCGCCCATTCTCTGCAAAAGGTCTCTGGAGGCGGGGGTGAACAGCTCTAGGATAAGCTGGTTCTTCCCTCTCTCCTCGCCCAAAAGCTGGAGAAGGCGGTGGGCATAGCCCTCCCCTGACTGTCGGATGTCGCCAAGGATGAAGATGGGACCTCTGGTAATGCGGCTGATCCCTTTCACATCATAAGCTACCGCCTCTGGAAGGCGAAAGGCGGGACGGTCTCGGTTGAACATCTCTCGGAAGGCGGCGGCGGAGCCACCGCAAAAGATGCAGTTTTGGGTGCAGCCGCGACAGGTGAGCACCGCAGTGATGGGATAGCGCAGCCACCGCTGGAAGGGGAGGTAGCTGGCGAGATCGCGGTATCTCAACACAGACTGCACCGTGCGGTCATAGTAATTAACCATTAAATCGCCAAGCTCATTAGGGACGTAAGATAGCGAGTTTTCGTGCACCTCCCCCTTTTCATCTCGCCAGGAAAGATTGGGCACCGCTTCGGGTTCCCCCCCCTTCATTATGCAGTCCATTAGCTGGCGAAAGGGCTCCTCCGTACTGTCGCCTCGGAGCACATAGTCGACCTCGGGATAATGGAAAAGCTCCTGGTAGTAGCAGGAGGCGGAGAGGCCACCGATAACCAATTTTGCCTTGGGGTGATGCCTCTTTACCATTCGTCCGATCTCGATGGCACCATGGGCATGGGGGAACCAGTGCAGATCGATGCCGAAAACGGGCGAATCTAGTTTCTCGATCAGCTTTTCGGCATCAAAATTTGGGTCGCGGAGCATGCGAACCGCCAGGTTAACGATGCGCACCCGGTAGCCGGCGCGCTCCAGATACTCAGCGATGGTGATAAATCCTATGGGATACATCTCAAAAATGGGGGAGGAGGGAATGAGGTCGCTGATCGGGCCATAGAGTATCGTCTTATTACGAAAGTCGTAAACGCTGGGTGGATGCAGTAAGATTAGGTCTGGCTGGGACATAAGAGTTGCTCTTTCTCTTTAATGATAATATCCTAACATCGAGGAGCAGGTCAATAGCGGGCTTTCCTTCCAAAACAGAGTATGGTATTATATGATGGAAAAGGAGAGGGCATTTGCTGGCGAACTTCGGTTATATTGGAATCTTTCTAATCGCTGCTCTCAGTTTTACCATCTTTTTGATAACACTCCCCGTCCTCCTCAGGCGTTTCCGCATCGTCCCCAGGAAGCCCAACCCGGTGAAAAGCTCAACCTATGAGTGTGGCATGGATACCGTGGGCAAGTCCCGGGTTCAATTCAACATCCGCTATTATTTCTATGCCCTGCTCTTCGTGGTCTTTGATATACAGGTGGTCTTTCTCTATCCCT
>JBHIBU010000072.1:0-6768 GCA_046759245.1 Dehalococcoidia bacterium
AAGCGATGATTTAGAATTTGTGCGTCTGGGTGCTGTAAAATTGCCCTTCTCCAGCGACTGTTTTGATGTAATAGTCTCCTTTGGAACCGTTGCCCACTTGAAGGAATATGAAGATTTCCTATCCGAGTGCAAAAGGGTATTGAAGGATCAAGGCCTATTTATTTGCTCCACTCCAAACAAAGAAATTTCGTCTCCTAAAACTGAAAGGCCTTTGGACTGTTGGCATGACAAGGAGTTTTACGTTGGCGAATTTCATGATTTATTGAATAAGTATTTCACCGACATTGTGTTATATGGTCAGCGATGTCTAAGCGATAAGCAAAAGACAATCGATTACATAATGGCAAATTTGGGACGGAAAATCTCTACGCTCCCGAAAGGGGAGCAGCTGAAAAGTTTGATAGCCAGGTTTGTTTTGCGCCAGAATCGCCGAATAAGATTAAGAGCAGAGGTAGCACTTGAGAAAGTCTCAGATAAGAGGTACGAGCCGGTACCTCTCCACGATAACCCGTTAACACCATCGATCATAATCGCTTTAGCAACAGCTGATAAGGCAAGGTAGAGGGGCATAATATGAGGAGATGGGCCACGACAATAACCGGCCTCATATTGGTAATCATCCTCTCCATTCTGGTATGGGATAAGCAGTCCACAATTTACCCCTATCTATTCCTCTCCGCTGCCATTGCCGAAAATGAGCACCTAATTGCCATAGATTTTGGCGCTGGCCTTTAACCTACTACCATAGGGTTGCGACCCCAAAGGGGGCGGCTGAGCAAAAGGAGGAATACTATTCCGAACTTGAAGCCAACCTGAATAGGATATACGATGACTGGTTTGAGGTTTGGGCTAGGGGGAACTGAATCAGCCTGACTGATCAATTATCTTACATATTTCCTCAAGTACTTCTATAGTGTCACAGGCTTCCTCTAAAGTGACCGGAGGTGCTTTATCATCGATTACGCTTTGCACAAAAGCGCGCAGGCACACCTCATGCCCGCACACCCATCTCCCGGAGAGCTTGAGCACACCGTTTTGCGCTGTTGAAAGAAGCAGTTGAGATGCTTGCTGCAAGCTATCCAGCCCTCTATTAAGTGTGGTAATATGTCTCTGCTTCAGTTGCACCAGAGTCTCATTGACTAAGTTCACCTTGATCAGGCCCTTTGTGCCATAAATATCGATAAACCAGGCGTCCTGTACCGAGTTGTAGGAGGCATAAATGGTGCCGGAGCACTTGTCGGCATCCAACTCAACCCATAGCGCGTCAAAGGGAACCCAGGGGTAGCTGGCAACCTTCTTGGCATGAACCGACCTCACTTTCAACGGACCCAGGATGGCTTGCAATATATAAATGGGGTGAGCCAGCATCTCTCCAAAGACTCCACCGGGAGATGAATGACACCAATGGTCTTTGTTACACAGCATGGGATCGCTGGGCGGGACAACAATACGCACATCGACATTGATAACCTCGCCCAGATCTCCTTTTCTGATCAGCGATAATGCCTTTATCATAGCCGGCGCGAAGATGTTATTATGGACAACGCTTATCTTGGTGCCACTGCCTTTTTGAGCAAATGCTATCTTTTCCGCCTCCTCAGTTGTCATGGTCAAAGGCTTCTCCGCAATAACATGGCAATTTGATTCCAGCGCTTGAACGATTAGGGGGCAATGTGCCTGGGGCGGGGTGCAAATGTCTACAATTAAAATTGACTCCTTTTCAAGCATTTCACCAAGGTCGCTATAGTATGCATGTATGTTCCACGTCTTGGCTGTTTTCTCCGCTCTCAGTTCGTTAGCGTCGCACACTGCTGCTACGCATAGTTTGTCTATCTTACGCCAGATCCTTAAATGCGCCTGCGCTATCTCCCCGCAACCAACAACCCCAACTTTCAAAGATTCTTTTGTTCTCATCTTTCACCCTCGGGCGATTGTTGTTAGGCTAAGCCTGCCTCTTATGATAACGTGACCTCATGGCAAAAGCAACATAAACGCTAGCCAGCCCCTGGGCTGCGATCCAGACATAGCCGATGCCCACTATTCCAGTCGCTGGCACAACAAGGTAGCTACCAAGAAGCACAGCGAGGGTTCTGAATCCACGAATTATCACCAGCTCGCTGGTTCGCCCTTCCACCCGCAGAATCGTGCTATAAACAAGGTCTATGCTCAGAGGTATGCTCGAGATGCTCAGGATCCATAGCAACATCAAGCCATTCGCCGAATAGCCTTCCCCAAAGAGGAGGAGGAGCCATTTGCCCGCTAAAAATATGATGATGATTGCTGGGATCAACAAGACGAAGATGAGTCTGAGAGAACTTCGCACGTTCACCCCTAATTCCTCTTCGAAGTGTGAGCCTTCAGCGAAAAGGGAGTGGGACACCGCCAGCGGGATGACAAAAAGCAGGTTGGCAATCATCCAGGCGATGTAGAAGTAGGCATTCTGCTCTGCTCCCAGCAAGTTGACGATTAATAGAGGCAGGACTAAGCCTGGAGCAGCTAAGAATAAGGCGGCAAGGTGGTTTCCCGCGGAATACCTCCATGTATTCTTGATCATGCCAATATCCAGCTTGGGCACCGGCTTATATCCACTTTGAACCCGGGGTACAAAGAAAAAGAGGGAGATGACAAAGGCGACTGAGATACCGATGCCCCAGGAGCCAACGATGCCAAAGGCGTGAAAGTAGAGCACCAGGAGAATGGGCAGCGGGATCTTGAGCAGGGAATGGATGGTGTTCTTCGACAGAGCAAATTCAGCCCTTCTCCTAGCTATGAAGATGCTTTCCATTAAGGTGGATAGCGTGAACAAAAGGACGAAGGAAATAAAGGCCAGTGAGAAGATGGCATTGTCCTTGATGAAACCCAGAGCAGGAGACCAGAGGTCCAGGCCAGCAACGAAGATTGCCGCTAAAGCTACGGCTACGATCCCGCCCAGGGTGAAGCAGGTGTTTATCATGTCCACAGGCTTCTCAGCCTTGGGCAGGAAGCGGACAAGAGCAATTCCCAAACCCAGTCTGCTCAGTAAAGCCAAAACGGAGGCAGTGGATATAATAGCTGCCCCCCAACCAACTTCCGCTTCTGTATAGAACCTGGCGACAACCATCCAGAAGAAGAAACCCAGCCCGGCGGTCACTATGGTGTTGGCCATCAAGAAGATAGAGTTCCGATACAGCGGCTCCCTGATCTGTTGCCCTATTCGCCTCATCGTCGAGAATATCTCCTAGAACCAGAGCCACTGCATCCGGTAACCCAGTCTTTTCCCGGCACCACCCGGCGCGAGCTCCTTCCAAAAGATTGCCTGCAGAGCATTGTTCGATTATACTGTAGCCCAGTGCCATGAGCAAGAAAATCAGGGTTGGAAACGAGCTTTTGCTCCTGAATATCCTCGTTGTTCTGCTGATCCTCATCATCGCCATTTCTCCATCAAATGTTCTGCGCATTATACTGGGCTTGCCCTTCGTGCTCTTCTTGCCCGGCTATGCGCTAGTATCAGCCCTCTACCCCAAGAAAGGGGACCCTGGCGGCATGGAAAGGGTTGCTCTGGGCTTTGGCTTGAGCATTGCGCTAACCATCGCCCTTGGATTTATTCTCAGCTACACGCCTTGGGGCCTCAGTCCCTCTCCCCTCCTGCTCACACTGACCTTCTTCATTCTTGCCAACTCGGCCATCGCCTACTACCGGCGCCGCAGTCTGGCCGCAGAGCAGCGGTTTGCCCTTTCCCTTCAGGTGGCACTGCCTCGATGGGTAGGACTGAGCAATCTGGATAGGGCTCTCTCCATCGTTCTCGTAGTATCTGTATTGGCTGCCATTGGACTCTTGGCCTATGTGGTCGCTGCCCCAAAATTTGGAGAGAGGTTTACCGAATTCTATGTTCTGGGGGATCGCCCTGAGCAGCTGGCACCGGGCGAGGAGGCGACTGTTACCCTGGGGATAACCAACCACGAGGGCCAGGAGACGAGCTACCGCATAGAGATGAGGATAGATGGAGTGAAGAATGGGGAAGTAGGACCGCTTATACTTGCTGATGAAGAGAAATGGGAGCAGGAGGTGAGCTTTGTTCCCGACGAGGCTGACGATGACAAGATGGTGTAGTTTCTATTATACAAGAATGGAGAAAGCGAGCCCCACAGAACGCTTTATATCTTTGTCGATATGAAGGGATGATGAGCGCACGCCTGTTGCGCTCTTTGCAGCAATCTGCCCGATTCAACATCTATGGCGCAACATACTCGAAGATCTCTACGTAGGAGACCCTCTCCTCTCCCGACTGCAGAACCGTTGACGGGGATTGATAGACTAGCTGGTAGCGCTCCAGTTCCTCCAGTGGCACAGGGCTCGTGAAGGGGTCGATGCCCACTATGCGGTAGCTGGGAGAGCGCTGACTTTCCACATAGTCTTCCGCCTCTTCATAGGTGGCGAAGCGTTGGGCGCTAGTGATCTCCTTGGAACCATCCTCATGCTCGGTGTAGGAAATGACCCAGGTGGAGTCGTCCGGGATGATGGTCTGGCCTCCGAAGTTGTACAGCCTAACGACCATGGATCGATAGTACTCTGGATAGAAAAGCAGCAAGGGTTGCAACTCGTCGCCCTGGTCCCTCTGATAGTACACCTCGCGAAACTGGTTGGGGTCCTTCCCAGCCCCCACGGCCAGGGCGCCGAATTTATCCAGCACCATCTCCCAGTCGATGATTACATATTTGGCGCCCGCCCTATCTAGTCTTCTGCTGGCCAAGGATTCCTCCTGGGCGATGAAGAAGGAACGGGCCGGCCCTATACCCTGCTGAAAGGGATTTGAGTTGGGTATGCGGTGAGCGATCGCGGTGATCCAGTGACCGTAGTCCACCCAGCTCATCACCCCGTAGGCGGAGGCGGGATAATCGTAATCCTGGCCTGGTGGCGGCCTCTCGTATGTAGCATAGTAGAAATCGGCGTCGCCGAAAGGTTCGGGGGTGTTGTCCCTCAGCCAGAGGAGGGAGCTATGCCAGTCATCGTCTATGCCCCAGAGGTCTTTGGGCAGGGCTATGGCCAGTAGCACGCTAGGATAGAATACCAAGAAGAAGAGGGCTGCTACGGCGGTGCCGAGGATGGCGCGCCTCAGCTCGGGATGTCTGCTGGCATAAGCCATCAAGGCTTCCCTTCTTCCGGTCTTTCTCTTCTTCCGCCTTCTCCCTACTAACTTTCTCTCCTCGAGCCTTCTTCTTTCACCCCTTGGCCACCACGAGGATACTCTTGAGTTGAGCCATCGCAGCATCTCCCAGGAGACATAGCCCGTCAGCAGAGCCACGTTTACAGCGAAGTATTGGGAGAATCGAAGTTGGGCCACTGCCGCCACTAAGGTCACCAGGCTCCAGGTGGCGAGCAGCACCTTTTCTGCCCTCCACTCACGGGTGATGGCGTATATCAAGAGGCCCAGCGCCATAAGGGCCAGGAAAAAGGCCATGCCGTACTCGTCCCAAACGGGGCTCAGGGAGAAACCACCGTCGCCGACGAACAAAGGCCTCATCTCAGCTATGAGAGCGGCCCCCCCCTTGGGCACAAATACGTAGCTGAAGCGCCATAACATAAAGCGAAACAAAAAGGCGTCGACCAGATAAAAGATGACCAGGCCCAACCCGCCGAGAGCCGCCATGGCGGCGGGGTAATACGCTCGTCTCATGCCTTTGAAGGCCATTAGCCGAGAGACCACACTCAGCGCCAAGAAGCCAAGGATGCCTATCACCAGCGACGCGACGTGCAGGCCAGTGATAGAGCCCACGTTCAGCGATGGTAAGATCAGAATCAAGGCTACCAAGAACGAGGGCACCCCAATAATGCAGAGATAGTCCGTCGACTGGCCCCTTACATGATCTATCACATACTGAATGACGGCATACAGGAATATTAGGAACACGAAGAGCAATCCCCCGATCCACGATAGCAGGTATAGCCCCAGGGCTATGCCCACCAGAAGGGCATAGATTAGGGGCTGCATCAATTCTCGCCAGTCTCTGCGCATGAGGTGACGGAAGGAGACCTCCCTTTGGTTGGCGCTCCTGAGAGCCAATATCAGGAACAGCATGGCCACGGCGGTGAAAAGGACTTCGGGCGCATGATGATCAGTGAATCCCAGAAGTGTGCGATATAGAAACTCGCCCGGCAATACGGCGGCGAGGGCGGCAGCGATAAGGCCCACGCGCCAATTGAACACAGCCCTACCTATAAAGTACACCGGCACGATCACCAGCGCACCCAAGATGGCTGGGAAGTAGGCCGCTACCGTGTGCATCAGGTTCTGGCTGGGAGAACCTGCCCCCAGGACCCAAGAAGTGAAGCCCATCATCTGGCTGTAGAAGGAGCCGAAAAACACCGGAGCACCCTGGGGATAGAAGGTGTAGGGGTCGAAGACTATCCTATGGGGGAAATGGTGAACAAGATTCTCCAACAACCTGATATGGTACCAGGGGTCCACCCCTCCGAATCTTACCCAGTCGCCGCCAAAGACCGTTTCATAGGGCAGCCATACTCTTAGCGCCAATGACACTGCAAAGAATAGGGCCAGTGCCAGGCCAATCATTAGGCCCCTTGTGGGCTGGACCCTTATTCTATTAGCTAATTCCGAATTACCCATGTCAACTATGCCGAAGGCGGCACTCCCTCTGCCATTAACGGCTCACAGCATACCAGTGAATGGAAAGCCTCGTCAAGCGGGGTCTCCTCGGTTCCCCCGCCAGGTTTCAGACTCTCAGAGGGCATGGCTGGGGTCGGGTATAGCCAGTAGTAAATGTATGTTCC
>JBHIBU010000073.1:0-6757 GCA_046759245.1 Dehalococcoidia bacterium
TCCTTTCTCTCTTAGCAAGGCATGACATGTTCGCATTCCACGCCGCGGCTTACGAGAATGGCAAGGGAAAGGGCATCCTCCTCCCAGGGAGAGGGTCAACTGGCAAGACTACCATAGCCTTTTCTGCGCTGTCTTCAGGCTATCCTTTTGTCGGAGATGACGTAGCGCTATGCCGCCGCGACGGAAAAGATTTTATACTGTTGCCCTTTAAGAGCCACCTTCTCTTGAAGCAGGGAGGGGAAAGTCAAACATACTACGTACTGGAGCATTATCCCAGAGACGTTTTCTGCACCACCTACGCTCGGGTGATTGTTTTTCCCCAGATTGTGAGGGAGGAGGAGAGTGCTCTCAAAAGGAACGGTGATAGGAGAGCCGTACTTATGGGACTGTTAAGGACCGCCGTCTGGGTAGGAGATAATGCTTCAAGAAGGAAACAGGCCTCTATCCTGGAGGAGCTATGTACCTTGCCTGCCTATAATCTTTTTCTGGGGAGGAACCACAAAAGGAGGCCACGGCTTGTCCTAGAGCTGCTGGATAGAATTTGACCATGTTTTCCCTGTCTCTCGAGCTGACCAATCTGTGCAACCGCAATTGCCTTCACTGTATCCGGGACAAACTGGAGCCCCGTGAGTCCGTTTCCTTGGATTTGGTTGAGACGATATTGGGGGGAGCCAAGGCCTTAGGAGTAGACAAAATCCACCTCACCGGCGGCGAAGTAGCTTTGTATCCTCACCTTGAGGAGCTAATACCAATGATAGTAGACTGCGGCTTCCATTTCGACTTGGTAACCAACGGCTTCCGCTTTCGGGAGGCAATGTTACCTCTCCTGACTGAGCCAAAGATAAAGAGAAAATTGGATCAAGTCTGTTTCAGCCTTGACGGCGCCAGGGCGGCAAGCCATGATGCTCTAAGGGGAAAAGGCTCCTTCAAAGAGGTTATGGAAGCAGCCACGCTCTGCCGATTTAAAGAAGTTCCGATAAGCCTAAAAAGTATCATCTCCAATTCCACCAAAAGCGAGCTTACTGAGCTTGCCCTCCTCGGGGCAACTTTAGGGGCCGAGAATCATGGTTTTATATCCCTCCTTCCCACGCCAAGGCTGATAAAGGAGAAGATCATTCCCTCGCCTCAGGAGCTTGAACGGATCGTTTTCTGGATCATGGAAGGCTTGGCTAAGACGATAAGGACAAAGATCCACATAGAAGCCTATTGCCCGCCAATGGTTCTCTTCCAGTGCAATGCCTTCCGCAGCATCAATGTTGACCATCAAGGAAACCTCATCTTCTGCTGCACCCTTTCCCATGTGACAGATGAGGGAAGGCCAGCAACCATCGGTCGGGAGTTTTTAGCCGACCTCAGGGAAGTATCGCTGAGGGAGGGGATTTCCGCTCACTTTGATCTGTTGGCCAGGTGGATGGGACAAAGGCTTAAAGATGCTGAAAATCTCTCCCCTCCTACTTGCATTCCTTGTTATTGGTGTTATAAATACTTTAGCAAGCTGAACTGGCTCAAGAATTACCCTGAATCCCCCTGGGCGGAAGGAGTCCTGGCTGATGATAAAAGGGAGTAGGCCCCTTAAGAGTCTCCCTTCTACCTGGTTTCAGGTTTCTGGTAATTGCATGGCTCCCCTGATAAGGGAAGGCGATTTAGTCATGGCCGCGCCCGTTATGGAACTAAGAACAGGGGACATAGTGGTCATCTCCGGCTCCCATCCAGCGGTGCATCGGGTAGTAAAGGTTCTGAGGGAGAATCTTGTGTTGACCAAAGGGGATCTTAGTTTCAGCCTCGATCCCCCTTTGACCAAAGACGGCCTTGCGGGGAAGGTTATTGCCATTGTTAGAGGAAACAGTAAGCCAATTTCGATGGAAGGCTGGTTATGGCAGGCGGGGAACTACTTAATGGCAAGATATTCCATGGCTTGCTTTTCAGTGTGGGCCTTGGTGTCCAAGAATAGGTGGCTTCGTCAGATATGTCGCCGGTTTTCCGCTCCGCTTAAGCGCGTTTCTATGTCTGTGGCTAAGGTTGTGGCAGAATTCGCCACTATCCAAAGGGGATAAGTGTATGAATAAGGAGCTAGAACAGCTAGTGGAAAACGCTGAACTGTGGAATGCCCTTCCGCTGTTGTTCCACGTCCTGGGCAAAGATAATATTCCCATACCGCGGAGCTTGCTCTCCTTATCCCGAATACAGTATATCCAGAATTATTTGTCCACCACCCTTCTCCTTAGAGAGTTGAGGGATGTACTCAGTTCGCTGGCTGATGGGGGTGTTGAGGTGATAGTGCTCAAGGGGGCTGCCCTGTCTGCGAACCTTTATCCGAACCTTGGACTGAGACCACTGCGCGATATTGACCTTTTGATTCAGCGAGAGGAGCTGGCTCAGTTAATAGAAATCCTGTGTACTTTAGGCTACGAGCGCTGTCTTCCTCCGGCACGCGATGGCATAGAGAATCTCCAGGGGGAGATCCCTTTGGTGAAGGATGGTGAGTTCCCCCTGGTGATAGAGCCTCACTGGACACTTGGACCCCAATACCCCTACTCGGGTAGGATAAAACCAGAGGGCTTGTGGCACAGGGCAAGAAGAGTTAACCTAGCTGGTGTTGATACCTTGGTCTTATGCCCCGAGGATTCCCTCCTTCACGCTTGTCTTCACCTGTTACAACACGCCGAGAGGTTTTGGCTCATCCCTGCTTGTGATATTGCCGAACTGATTCGTCACTACCAGGGTAGTCTTGACTGGGAGGCATTCTTAAACAGGGCACTCGAATTCGAGCTTTGCCTCCCGGTGCAATACAGCCTGAAGAAAGCCTTTGAGCTATTTCATCCCCCCATTCCTAGCTTCGTATTCAATGAGCTTAGCTCATATGAACCAAGCAGGTTTGAGAACAGGCTCTTCGCTTTACACTCTAGCCTCAGTGGTCCTGTAAGGCCAGGAAACCTGGCTAAACTGCTGACCATCCCCGGAATCTCCCAGAAACTTCGCTACCTGAGCTCTATCTTGCTTCCCTCTAAGGAGTGGCTGATGTTCTATTACTCTAACTCCAAACCCAAACCTTTGAATCTATACGCCCTCCATATGAAGAACGTCTTTCTGACGGGGCCTAAACTCTTTTTCCATTTTGCATTCCGGGCAAAATAGCTTCACCCCCCTTCAGCCCTAGATGAGTCTACTTGGTGTGGGTGTTGGAAAGGGAGGCTGTGCTAACAAGACAAGGCGCCGCTGTGTGGTATGAAACGTAAGGGTAGTAGACATAAGCAGGTGTTCCGCTATCGTACCTTGAAGAATGCCTCGTCGAACTCTGGCCTGTCTACATATCGCCTCGTGAACAACTCCGTCACTTTTTTTCTCCATGCCAGAGGATTACCGGGTAGCTCAACTCCAAGTTCTTTATACGCTGCAACAAGGTCCTTGTAGCTGGGCGGACAACCTCTTATTTCCACGCAGTGATTTATCAAAGGGTTCTTGCCATGCTTCTTGACCTGGCACTGGCCAACAAGCAAGGTATGTTTGTGTACTCCCGAAGGCTCCCTGATTTTACCGGTCAGTATCTCGATGTCGTCAAAAGGTTTATCCATGCTCACCATAGAAATACCCGAAACTACGTACTCCATAAAATATGCACAGTATGTGCAGAGGGTTCTATCTGCCTTTGGGAACGTGACACCTTTTATTCCCCGCCGTTCGAAAAACAGTTGTATGTCGAATGACGACTCGTGCGGTTGCAAGGCTGTCTTAATGTCAATCTCCCCTCTGACATTTATATCACGCAGATCGGTAGGGCGCCCCTTGTTTGTAGCTACCAGAGTTATATGGGGGACAGTTTGCGGGTCAATCCCCAAGATTGTTGCCCCTACCTTGTCAGCAGAAATAAGGTCTTTGGAGGCAATAATGATATTTGATCGTTGCGCTCTACCGCTAGGAAGGGGCCCTCTTTCCAGGGTATAGATGCCGTCTATAATGGTAAAGGATGGTGAAACCATCTCTGGAAGTTTTGAAATATGATAATTCAGATCAATACTCTGGTCCGCATTATGACACACCTTTCTAGAGGCCATATTGAGCACACCCTTCAGATTCTTTATGCCAAGGGAGACCAGGGCCTGGTCATGCGTTTTTAGTACCGGCATATCGATAACATAGTCTGCATCAAGGATATTTGTATTAACCGATAACCTCACGTTACCTGCAGTGACCTTGGTAAAAGGTGCTTTGTGTACATCAATTATCTTTACACCATAGCGTCCAGATAGGATATCAAGTCCCATGCCTTTAGCGGCAAGTTGAAGCAGTGACTTGGACTCTTTCTCGGATTCAGTGACACCTTCCACTATAGAAATATCTTTCACCCCATATTCTCCCAGAAGGATCACAACATCCTCAATCAGTCGCGTCGTCGTTAAAACGCCGTACTTTGGAAAATCCACCCCTTCATACCACCCGCAAATATTAGGCTTGATGACTACCTTTGAACCGGCAGAAACGTCTCCAAGACCTCCGGCTAAAGCCACCGCTTTCTTCAAAGATTCAAAAGGCTTTTCATACTTCACAACGGCAACATCATACATCCGATTTCCCTCCGTAGTTTCTAATTTGATCGGGGATCTCCCCCATCCACCATTACTTTCATGTTAAACTCGTTATCGCTGACTGTCAAGCTAGGTAACTGGCCACCACGTGGCATCGAACACTTCGTCAAGTTGTGCAATGCAAGGTTGGCTATCAGCAGATCTCCTTAACCTCCTCCAAGAGTCCAATAGCAGTTTGAGACCTGTCAGCCTCAATGCGGATGCAGATAGTTGGATGAAAGGCGTGCGTGTAAGTGGAGAGTAGTTGGCCGTATTGTGATGATAGCATAATGTTGCTCCAGATTATATGAGGTTCTCCCCTGCATCATCCAGGAGCTAAGAAAGGAAGCCTAACCCCGAGGCTCAGGTGGTGGCGAGGGCTCCGGGATCAAGAGGAACGTTTAGAGCGGCGGGCACCCCAGCCTTGAAGGCCCTTTCCAGGGCGGGGCGGATATCCTGGGGTCTCTCCACCCACTCCCCGTAACCCCCCAGGGCCTCCACTATCTTTTCGTAGTGGGTGAAGCCCAAGAGATACTTCCTTGGGGAATCGGGCTCGGCGGCCCCCTCTGACCACCCCCCATTGTTCCCGATGACGGCCACAAAGGGGAGCTTGTGCCTCACCGCGGTATCGAACTCCATTCCGTTGAGCCCAAAGGAGCCGTCCCCCTGAAGAAGGAGCACCTGTTTATCGGGGTGGGCCAGGCGGGTGGCCAGGGCAAAGCCCGTCCCCACCCCAAGGCACCCCAGCTTGCCCGTATCAAGCCAGTGCCCGGGGTAGTGGGGCCTTATCACCCCTGCCGCCATGGTTACAAAGGTACCCCCATCCCCAATGACAACGGCGTCCTCATCCAGAAAGTCCCGGATCTCCCTTAACAGCCTCAACGGGTGAAGGGGCACGGAGTCCGAGGAGAAGAAGGGCTCAAGCTGCCTCTCCCTTTCCCTCTCCTCCCCCCGCACCCTCTCCACCCAGTTGCTGTCCCTCCTTCTCTCCATCCCCTGGAGATCCCTGGTTAATTGCTTCAGCACCTCTCTGGCATCCCCCATAATGCCCACATCGACCGGTCGGTTGTGAGCGATCTCCACCTGGTCGATGTCCACCTGGATCACCTGGGCCTCCTCGGGGAAGAGGGGAGGCTGGCCGTAGCTCAAACGAAAGTCTATGGGGGCCCCGATAATGAGGATAACATCGGCCTGGCCCATGGCAAAGCGGCGGGAGCGTCCGAAGAGGAGGGGATGGTCGGGAGGCATACACCCTCGGCCCATGGCGTTCAAAAAGAGAGGGGCCCCCAGAGTCTCGATAAATTCCCTCAGCTCCCCCCAGCCCCGGGACCAGAAGACGCTGCTCCCAGCCATGACGGCGGGCCTCTGGGCCTGGGCCAGAAGCCGGGCCGCCTCCCTCACCAGTTCGGGGTTTCCCGGCACGGCTGAGGTGGAGCGGGTCCTCTCTGGGTCGGGCAAGGGGACCTCCGCCTCCTCCACCTCCGCTTGGAGGACGTCCTGGGGGCAGGCGAGGAAGGCTGGCCCCGGTCTCCCCGCCAGGGCATATTTGAGGGCCGTGTTGATGTACTCAGGGATTCTCCTGACCTCATAGACGGTGTTGGCCCACTTGGTGATAGAGCTCAGGATGGGCACTGACTCCATCTCCTGAAGGGGCCCCTTCAGGAAAAGCTCGATGGGGGCGTGCCCCCCCAGAAGAATCAGAGGGCTTGAGGCCTGAAAGGCATTGGCCACCCCGGTCATGGCGTTGGTAATGCCGGGCCCCGCCACCACCGCCGCTGCCCCGGGCCTTCCCGTGACCCGGGCCCAGCCATCGGCGGCGTGGACTGCGGCCTGCTCGTGGCGCACATCTATAACCCTAATCCCCTCCTTCTCGCAGGCATCGAGCAGGGGATAGATGTGCTCGCCCGTCAGACCAAAAAGGTAGGGTATCCCCTGCTTCTTGAGGGCCCTTAAGGCCAGGGCCCCGCCGGTGACCATAGCCATAGCTATCTCCTCCTTCGTTTTCTGTGCAAATTAACCATGTGCCCTAGGCGCTGAAAGAGCCCCATTCCCAGGGATAGACCGAGCAGCCCGGCATCTGAGGTGATCCTGGCCCCCTGGAACTCCAACCTCAACCGCTTATCGAATTGAAGCTTCAGTGCCTCCCGGGTCTGTTCACCCATTGGGTTCCTCCAGCCAGCCCCTTGCCGTGAAGC
>JBHIBU010000074.1:0-6696 GCA_046759245.1 Dehalococcoidia bacterium
GGGCGAGTAAAGACGCTTTGGGGTATCAACGCCGCTTGTTTGAACGTAGAGGATACGCTTCTTGTCAGCCATCACTACCTCCTATTTTTGTTTTTGGATGAGAAATCTCATGGCCTCGCCAGTTCTCTCTATTTCAAGGATTTTCTGTCCGTAATGCTTGGCCCAAGCCTTGAGGTCTTCCTCGGCGGCGGGGTCGTCTGCCCAGACCTCCAGGGTTTCGCCAATAGCAAGTTTGTCTATCTCCTGCCTGCTGTTTAGAACTGGCATGGGACAATAGAGACCTATGCAATCCAAGATTCGATGAGCTCGCTTTGCAGAGCTAGAATCTACCATAGTTCAAGCTCCTTTCAAGAGTCTTTCCTATGCCAAAGGCTGGCCGCACTGAGGGCAGACCTTGGCCTTCCTCTCCACCACGATATTGCATTTCAGGCAATAGCGCAGCTCAACCTGGCATGGTTGGCAGAAAAGTGTGGGCTCCCTGACTATCTCCTCCTCGCAGTAGGGGCAACAACACCCCCTCTTCTTTGTCTCCTCACTCCTTTTCATTCTTCCCCCTCTTTCTGCTTTTCACCTTCTTGCCCTGTTTCTTCAGGTAATTGTCGATGGCCTTATTCAACGCCTGAGCACCGAGGTTGGAGCAGTGATGCTTATTCTTAGGCAGCCCTTGAAGCTCCTTGGCCACCAGAGCTGGGGTGATCTTCCTCGCCTCCTCAAGGGTCTTACCCTTGGCCATCTCGCTCACTATGCTGGAGACGGCGATGGCGGCACCGCAGCCGAAGGTTTTAAACCTGACATCGCTGAGATGGTTATTGTCCACCTTGATGTAGAAGCTCATCATATCCCCGCAGATGGGGTTGCCCACCTCGCCGATGCCATCGGCATCCTCGATCTCCCCCACATTGCGGGGGTTCAGGAAGTGTTCCATCACCTTGTCGCTATAGATGGGCATCTCATCTGCCTCCCCGCTGAGCTGTCAAGAACTTGGCGTATAGCGGCGACATCTGCCGTAGCCGATCAACGATGGGTGGCAGCGCTTCCAATACATAGCCAATATCCTCCTCAGCATTCTCCAGGCCAATGCTGAAGAGTAGCGACCCCTGAGCGATCTCAGGGGGTATGCCCATAGCGGTGAGCACATGAGAGGCCTTAAGTGCCCTGGAGGTGCAAGCCGAACCGCTGGATGCCGCTATCCCCTGGTGACTTAAGAGCATGAGCATCGCCTCTCCTTCAATGAACTCGATGCAGAAGCTGGCATTGCCGGGGAGGCGCTGGGTGGGATGTCCGGTGAGGCTCGCATGCTCGATCCCGGACAGTAGGCCCCCGATCAATCTGTGGCGCAGGGCGGAGAGATGTGCCATCCGGGACGCCATCTCCTCCTTGGCCAGCTCAGCGGCTTTTCCCAGTCCCACGATGGCGGGCACATTCTCGGTCCCGGCCCTCCGTCCTGCCTCCTGCACGCCACCATCGACGAAGGGGATAATGCGCACCCCTTTTTTGAGCCAGAGGGCGCCAACACCCTTGGGGCCATAGAATTGGTTGGGGGTCAGGCTTAGCGCATCAACACCGAGTTCTTTGACATCCACAGGTATTGTGCCTGCGGTGGCCACGGCATCGGTGTGGAACAGGGCCCCCGTTTTCTTCACCACCTTAGCTATCTCGGCGATGGGCTGGATGGTGCCCACCTCACCATTGGCGTGCATTATGGACACCAGGATGGTGTCCTCTCTTATGCTTTTGGCTACCTCTTCGGGATCGACCAGCCCCTGCTTGTCCACCGGGACCTGGGTCACCTCGAAGCCCCACTTCTCCAGCGTCTTCGCCGAATGGAGCACCGAGAAGTGCTCGATGGCCGAGATGATAGCATGCTTCCCCCGGGACTGCTGGGCCAGGGCCAGCCCCTTGATGGCGAAGTTGTTGGCCTCGGTGCCCGAGCCGGTGAAGATGATCTCCTCAGGCTGGGCGCCAATGAGGGCGGCAACCTTGCCGCGGGCATCCTCTACTGCTTCCCTGGCTTCATCTCCCCAGAGGTGTAGCGATTGAGGATTGCCATAGTGGTCCTGGAGATAAGGGAGCATCGCCTCCAGAACCTGGGGGAGAATAGTGGTTGTCGCCGCATTGTCGAGATAAACTCGCTTCAAGTCCCCCTCTAGCCAGTTACCTCATGATCTCGTTACTAATTCTATTATACACCAGATAAGCTGGAAAGGATAGTGGTTCTTGCACAGATGATTGTTAGGTAGGACATGTCCTCCGCCAGTTGCTGGTGATCTCCTGCACTTTGTCCTCGGAAAGTCCCAATCGACACAAGACATGCCGCGTCAGCTCTATGCTGGCCTCAAGCTCTGGCTGGACCAGTTCAGAAGCCCCCCTCTCTCGCAGGAAATCAAGCTCGAAATCGCTGTGAACACGGACTACGACATCAAGCTGTGGATTAATGCGCAGGGCATGGTCCAGAGCGAGCCTCGCTGCCATGGGATCGGGCATAGCGATTAACAAAAGGGCTGCATCCTTGAGCCCCGCCTTGGAAAGCACCTCCCGGTTACCGGCATCCCCGTAAATGCAGGGAATTCCCTGGTCTCGAAGGCTGGAGATAACCGCCGGATCGAGATCGATCACCAAGTGCGGTATTTGTAACTGTCTCAGCATCTGGGCCACGTTGCCACCCACACGACCGTGACCGCAAATAACCACATGGTCGGAGACCTTCGCTACCTCCTCGACCAATTGCGGCGCATCCCCTGCTGTGTCTGGCCCTAGTGCCCGCGCTTGGATCAACCTAGTGCTGAGACCCGTTGCCAGGCTGTAGGCAAAGGGGGTGAGGATAATAGAGATCATGGCGCTGGCAAGGATCAGAGAATATAAGTGCTCTGAAATGACACCCGTCCCTAAACCCAGCTCCGCCAATACGAAGCTGAACTCTCCGATCTGTATCATTCCCGCCCCTACCAAGAGTATTGCCTTGCCCCCATAGCCGAAGAGCCTAGCGGTAGTAGAGCAGATAACAAACTTGCCCAAAACGATGGTCACAACTATTGCCATAACAGTGTTGATATTTGCTGCCATGAAAGGCAGGTCAATGAGCATCCCCACCGATACGAAGAAAATCGCAGAGAAGATATCGCGCAGGGGGATCATGTCGCCAAGCACCTGATGGGCGAAGTCAGATTCGCTGATAAGGAGGCCGACGGCGAAAGCACCTAAAGCTGCCGACAGGCCAAAATAGTAGGCCGCAAAGGCGCCTCCAAAGCACAGCACAGCGCCGGAAAGGACGAAAAGCTCCCTGGAGCCACGGACTGCCACACGTCTTATGAATCGGGGCACTACCCATGCCCCCAGGAACAAGACCAAGCCCAGGAACACCCCGGCCTTGAGAACGGCCAGTCCCAGCACGGAGGCAAGGTTCCCCGCTGAGCCTCCCAGCACTGGCAGAATGAACATCATGAAAGCGGCCGCAATGTCCTGCATCAGGAGGATGCCGATCATCACCCGACCGTGTACTGTCTCCAGCTCCCCTCGTTGGGTAAGCATCCCGATTACTACCATCGTGCTGCTGATGGCGACGAGAAAGCCGAAGGTTACCGCTTCAGGGAGCGACCATCCGAGAAGGGCAGCGACACCTATTCCCAATCCTGTGGTAGCCAGAAGCTGAAATATGCCTCCCCCAATGGCTACCCTTTTCACCCGAATCATTTCCCGTAGCGAGAGCTTCACCCCCAGGGTGAAGAGAAGCAGCACAACCCCGATAGTAGCCAGGACCTTGATTTCATCCGATTCCTGAATTAGGCCCAGCGCAAGGGGACCAATGACGACACCGGCTAAGAGGTAGCCGGCAATGGCGGATTGCTTCAAGAAGCGGGCGGCCAGCCCCCCAGCTAGAGCTGCACCCAGGACAATGGCCATGTTCAGTATGAGACTAAACTCGTCCATCACTCCTGGCATACCTCCGTTCCTGACAAGGCAGTCTAGGTCGCGTCAAAATCGCATAGCTGATAATGCCTGTGGCTGTAATCAAGAAGAGACCATATCTAGTCTGCGGAAGCACCGCCGCGGAGATCACTCTTCCCTCGGTTTGCTGGGCCTGAGTGGGGACCCCATAGGCATCCCTGTGGTAGGGAGCATGGTCTCCAGCACCTCAGGCGATATAGGGTTATTTCGCTTTGGGCACGGATGCCTTCACTTGAGGCGAGCCTCGACCGCACTCCAATTGAGGTTCTTGAAGAAGGCCTCGATATAGTCAGCTCGCTTCAGCCCGTAGTCGATCATAAAGGCATGCTCGAAAACATCCAGCACCAGAAGGGGGATACAACCTGCGGGGTGGCCGGTCTCATGCTCGTTTATCCACTGGTTCAACAGCCTACCGGTTACGTTATCCTGGTACAGGATAGCCCAACCAATCCCCCGCATGGTGGCGGTGGCCCTGAAATCCTTCTCCCAATCCGCGTAGCTGCCGAACTCCTCGGCTAGCTTCTTGCCCAGCTTGCCCGATTTTTTTAGTGCCCCCTTGCCACCCAGGTTTTCGAAGTAGTACTCGTGGAGGCGCATGCCGTTGAACTCGAAACCTAACCGCCGCTTTAACTCGGCGTATTCCGGGGTTGCCACCTTGCCCTCCTTGAGCATAGCCCCAAGGGAGTCCAACAGCTTATTGGTGTTGGTTATATAGCCCTGATAGAGGGTGAAATGATTATTAAGCAGCGTCTCACTAAAACCTACCATCCCGATCAAGCTGCTGTAGTCCTTAGCAGCATAAGTCATTGTTACCTCCTTAGTTCGATAGAATTACTTAATCCCTTAGCTGATTCTCTCATCCGCTAAGCAACCAGTCTCCCGTCGAACTTCTGTTTGCAAGCTTTGGCCAGGCTACGAGCTAATTAGCTCCATCTCCTCATTGCAACAGACAAGGGTGCCGCCGCCAGCCTTGGTCACCGTCACCTCGTTGCCGCAGATATTGCACCGGTACTTTTCGCCCACATCGTTAACTGCTATCTTGGTCACCTCCTTCTGCTACCGAAATCAGGGGGGCTTGCAAAGCGTTTTTAGCGCTGACCCTTCCGTTCAATCCCGATGGCGATGTCGATAAGCTCCCTGCCGGGGAAATTTACAGTCTCTGGAGATACTTATGAGCCTGTAGCGCTGCCTTGGCCCCCTCGCCAGCGGCGACCACGATCTGCTTCTCGAGGACATCGGTCACATCGCCAGCGGCATAGAGCCCGGGGACCCCGGTCTCACAGGCGCAGTTGACCTCGATCTCGCCCAGCCTGTTGAGATTGACCAGGCCCTTTGCCAGCTCGGAATTGGGGATAAGCCCGATCTCGACAAAGATGCCGCCCACCTCCAGGCTCCTCACCTCGTCGCTTTTCAGGTCCTTTATCCTGATCCCCGATACAAAATTATCGCCCACTAGCTCTAGGGTCTCGTGTTCGGTGAAGATGGTTAGCTTATCAGCCCCTTTCACCTTATCGATGAGTATCTGGTCTCCGCTGAGCGGGGTGAGGGATACCAGATAGACATGCTCTGCTATCTTGACCATGTCGTCGGCAGCTTCCAGGGCGGAGTTGCCACCGCCGATTACCGCCACCTTCATCCCGGCGAAGAGAGGGCCATCGCAGATGGCGCAGTAGGTAACCCCTCTTCCCTTCAACTCCTCCTCTCCGGGCACATTCAAGGGTCGGGGACGCTTCCCAGTGGCGATTATCACCGCCCTCGCCTGATAGTGCTCACCCTTATCTGTCCCGACCTCAAATCCCGCATCCGTTCTGGATAAGGCTACTACTTCCTGACCGATCCTCTGCTCCAGGGGAAATTGCCCCACCTGTTCCTCGAACTTCTGCATCAGTTCAAGGCCTTCGATATACTGATAACCCATGTAGTTCTCGATCCCGGCGGTAGTGAGCGGCTGGCCTCCCAGCTCCTTGCTCAGAAGCAAGGCATCTATCCTCTTTCTGGCGGCATAGACCGCTGCCGTCATCCCCGCCGGACCGCCGCCAACGATGATCAGTGCAGGCATAAGCTCTCCGCTGAATTAGAGGCCTAATTTTTCTTTGAGCAGCGCTTCGTTGAACCCCACGATGATCTCGTCATCAATAGCAATGGTAGGAACTGCTAATTGATGAGATTTACTGATCATCTCGTCACGGGCTGCGCTATCTTCAGCGACATTGAAGTCCCGATACGCTACGCCGTTATCCTCGAAGAACTTCTTAGCCCTCAGACACCAGGGACACGTAGGGGTGGAATAGACCTTCACCTCTTTGGCATTCATTTTTTCCTCCTGACCTAATGATTGGGAAGCGCGACACTAGAAATCGCCACTTGACGGAATCTCAACCTTACTTTTATTTGGCAAAGCATGTCCCGCTCCCCAGCCCTGCCTCTATGGTATAAACGCAAGTCTGCCAATCTTTTGCTTGGCAGACTTAATGTGCTGGCCCATCCCTCAGCCAGGACTGGACGACTCTAAGATATAGCGGGAGCTTTACGTAACACAAGGCTGCTTGACCAACATCTGAAATTTAGCAAAATACGGCACTTCTATCAGGAGATTCCTTGGGAACTATTATCATAGCACTATGCCGCTCTGTTGTCAACTCTTTCAAGGCCAAGATTGCCGAGACAACTGCATCATACTTTCTGGGCTGCGCAGACCAATCCCATATTCATAGTCCGTACTTGTCCCGCAGCATGTGCGAGAGTTCTTGC
>JBHIBU010000075.1:0-6653 GCA_046759245.1 Dehalococcoidia bacterium
AGGGCCATTTCGATGGTTACCGACTCCTCGGTCTCATGCCAGCAGTCGTAATCGGTGATGCAGGCAAGGGTAGCGTAGCAGATTTCGGCCTCCCTCGCCAGCTTGGCCTCGGGGAGGGCGGTCATCCCGATGATACTTGCCCCCCAGGAGCGATAGAGGTTCGATTCCGCCTTTGTGGAGAACAGGGGTCCCTCCATCACCACATAGGTTCCCCCTTTGCGAACCCTGGCCCCCGAATCGAGGGCCGCTTCATAGAGGATGTCGCTCAAAACAGGGCAGAAGGGGTCGGCGAAGGCGACATGAGCCACCAGCCCCCCGCCGAAGAAGCTGTTCACCCTGCTTTTGGTGCGGTCGATGAGCTGGTCGGGGATGAGAAGGTCCAGGGGGCAGATCTCCTCGTTTAAGCTGCCCACTGCACTAACAGAGACGATCCACTCCACACCCAGTGACTTTAAGGCATAGATGTTGGCCCGCGCCGGGAGCTCGGTGGGGCTGATGGGATGCCCCCTGCCGTGCCGGGGCAGAAAGGCGATCCTCTTCCCCTCCAGGTCGCCGATGGTGATAGCATCGCTGGGCTCGCCAAAGGGCGTCCTCACCCTCACCTCCTCGATATCGGTCATCCCCTCTATCTGGTAGAGACCGCTGCCGCCAATGACCCCGATCTTTGCTTCAGGCATTGTGTTTCCTCCGCTTAAAGGTCTTTCTTTGCGCCTAAGTAATGCCAAGCGTTTTCATACTGCTCGAACTGTGCATAATACTCCTTATCTTTTTCTTTAACATATGGATACCATGCATCGACATACCAGTTGCCCTTGCTCAGTTTGCCGAGTGGGTCTTTGTCATCACTTCCAGTTATGCGTTCAGAAGGGATGACCCAAACTTTATCGGCCTCTTCGGAATAAAGGACAAAGAAGTAATTCGGTCTAGGCTCTGGAACGTACAATGTGAAATATCCAGGATATTTCACATTCCTTCCTCGGGCTTTAATTTGTACATCATAATAAGTGTTTGCATCTTCCCTTACTATGCAGTCTATTCCTCTGTCGTCCACTAATGTCATGTAAACATCCAAGCCCAGTTTTAGCATTTCAGCTATGGCTGCAAACTCCTGTCTCTTACCAAAGCTTTGCCTGCTCTCGCTAACCATTTCCTTACCTCCTACTAAGGATAATCATTTATGCCTTTTGCTTAGTCAATACAATTTCCTCAGCCCCTCCCCATAGGGCTCCCCGATCACACCCCTCTCGGTAATTATAGCAGATATGTAGCGATGGGGGGTAATGTCGAAGGCGGGATTGGCCACCTCCACCCCCACCGGGGCGATGGGAACCCCGCCGACATGGGTGACCTCCTCCGCCCCTCTCTCCTCGATGGGGACCTCATCCCCCGACGATAGGGAGAGGTCGATGCTGCTGGCGGGGGCGGCGACATAGAAGGGGACGCCATTTTCCCTGGCCAGGACCGCCAGATTATAGGTGCCGATCTTATTGGCGACATCGCCATTTGAGGCTATCCTGTCGGCGCCGACAAGGACGCAGTCGATCCTCCCCCTAGATAGGAAATGGCCGGTCATGGTGTCGGCGATGAGGGTGAAGGGGATAGCGTATTGCGCTAATTCCCAGGCGGTGAGCCTTGCCCCCTGAAGAAGGGGACGGGTTTCGCCGACGAAGACGTGGACTGCCTTGCCCTGCTCCTTCGCTGCCCTGATCACCCCCAGCGCCGTGCCATAGCCCGCCGTCGCCAGGCCGCCGGTGTTGCAATGGGTCATTATAGTGAAGCCATCCCTTATCAACCCGGCACCATATTGGCTCAGCCTCCTGTTTGCTTCTTCGTTCTCGGCCTCTATTTCTTGTGCTTCCTTGAGGAGTGCCGTCTTTATCTGGGACACATCTTCGACACCTTCAGCCGTTTGTCTCATCCTCTCCACAGCCCAAAAGAGGTTGATTGCGGTGGGTCTGGTGGCCAACAGGGTCTCCGAAACGAGGCGAAGTTGGGCCATGAGTTCCTCTTTTGAGGCTGCCTCGATCCCCTGAGCCCCTAAAGCCATCCCATAGGCGGCAGCGATGCCAATGGCCGGCGCCCCCCGGATTTGCATCTTTCTGATGGCCGATGCCACCTCGCGGTAGTCATCAAGCTCCAAGAAGACCTCTTCCCAGGGTAGCCTGGTCTGGTCGATGAGCCTGATCTTGCCCGAAACCCACTCAATGGCTTTCATTTTTCAGCGCAATAAAAAGCTTCTCACCTGCGAGAAGCACCTTCTACATCATATGGGGTATCAGCAATCTTAACCCAGATTGGGACGGCTTGTCAAGGCAGGTCTTAATGGAGCAGCTCGAAGGCCAACACATCCACCAGCCCCCGGTCGGTGAGCCTGAGCTCGGGGATCACGGGCAGGGCGAGGAAGGAGAGGGTGGCAAAGGGAGAGGAGAGCTTGCATCCTAACTTTGAGGCGATGCCTCGGAGCTTTTCCAACCTGGCCACCACCGCCTCCAGAGGTTCCTCAGATAGGAGGCCAGCGATGGGTAAAGGCAAAGCGCCCAGCACTTTGCCATCGGCGGCGACCACCAGACCGCCCTGAAGTTTTTCGACCTCCCTGGTGGCAAGGTATATATCGCTATCTGTTGTGCCCACGGCTATAATGTTGTGGGAATCGTGGGCGATGGAGGAGGCCAATGCCCCCCTCTTTAGCCCAAAGCCCTTTACCAGCCCGAGGCCGATGTTTCCCGTGGCCTTATGCCTCTCCACCACCACCAGCTTTAGGATGTCCCTTTTCATATCGGGAACCACAAAGCCGTCGCCAATCTTCACCTTTTCCTCGCCCTTCTTGGTGATTATCTGGTCAGGGATAACCTCGATAACGAGAGAGGTCTCTCTAGCGGCAGGCATCCTGAGCGCCTCCATATCGAAGGGCTTAACATTCATAGTGCGATTCATCTCTTTATCCTTTGCCACCAGGGCTGAAAAAAGGGGCTTGCCCTTCTCTGCTACCAGCTCTCCGCGGTAAAAAACCATCTCCGCTTCAAAGGTGGAGAGATCGCTTAACACTACGAGATTGGCAACATAGCCCGGCGCTATGGCACCAAGGCCGTGGAGCCTGAAGTACTCGGCGGCATTGATTGTGGCCATCTGAATAGCGCGAACAGGATCCAGCCCCAGCCTGATGGCCTTTCTCACCACGGCGTCGATATCGCCGTCCCTCAGCAGCTCGGCGCAGCTTCGGTCATCGACAACGAGAAGGCATCTCCTGTAGGTCTTGTCGCCGACCAGGGGCAGCAGTGTCTCCAGATTCTTCTCCGAGGAGCCCTCCCGAATCATCACATACATGCCCCGCCTCAATTTCTCCCTCGCCTCCTCCAGCGATGTCGATTCGTGGTCGGAAAGGATGCCAGGGGCGAGGTAGGCATTAAGCTCCTTCCCCCTGAGCCCGGGGGCGTGGCCATCGATCACCCTGCCCCTTGAGGAGGCGAGCTTGGCCAGGACCCCCTTATCGGCGGCCAGCAGGCCGGGGAAGTTCATCACCTCCCCCAGCCCGATGGTGTTCTCCCAGGATAGGGCAGCCTCAACATCTTTCGCTGTCCATTTGGCTCCCGAGGTCTCCAAAGGGGTGGCGGGAACGCAGGAGGGGACCATGAAATATAGGTCTAGGGGCAAAGGCTGGGCAGCGTTCATCATGTATTTCACGCCCGTCCTTCCGCTGACATTGGCGATCTCGTGAAGGTCTGTTACTACAGCCGAGGTGCCACGGGGCACCACCGCCCTGGCATACTGGGAAACATGAAGCATCGAGCTTTCCAGGTGAATATGGCCGTTGATCAGGCCGGGGGAGAGATATTTCCCCTTGAGGTCGATCACCCGCTGACCCTGCTCATAGTCACCAACCCCAGCGATCCTCTCCCCGTAGAGGGCCACATTGCCCTCCTCTATCTCGCCACTGAAGGTGTTCACTATCCGGGCATTGGCCAGGATCAGGTCCGCGGTGGCCTCCCCCTTTGCTACTGAGATCAATCCTTCAATGCCCATTTTCAATCCTCTAGGAAACGAAGATCGGGCAGATGGCGAAACCTCTCGTCATAGTCGAGACCATAGCCCACCACAAACCTGTCGGGGATGGTGAAACCCAGGTAATCGATGGGAACATGAACCTTCCTTCGGGAGGGCTTATCGAAGAGGGCGCATAGCTTCAGGGAGGAGGGGTTTTTCCTCTTAAGATAATCGATGAAATAGCCGACAGTGATTCCAGTATCCACGATGTCCTCGATAACCAGCACATCTCTCCCCTTTACCTTGGAGCGGAGCCCTTGCACCACCTTGATCTTCCCCGAGGTTACCCTGGCGGAGCTGTAGCTTGAGAGCGTCACGAAGTCTATCTCCACGGGGATCTCGACAAGGCGAATGAGATCGGCCATGAAGACAAAGGAGCCCTTAAGGATGCCTAAGAGAAGGGGGTGCCTCCCTCGGTAATCCCTGTTGATCTCTTGGGCCAGCCTGGCCACCCCCCCTCTTATCTCCTCTTCAGTGATCAGGACTTTCAGTTGCTCAGGAGCGGTCAAGGGGATTCCTTATTTTTATCTGCGCCCATTATATTTCGAGGGCTGCCCTTTGTCTAGCCTAGGTCCTCTTTGGAGCAATAACGATGTGGGGTGCCTTCATTGAGGGATGCTGCATCACCTGCACTGAGGCGGAGAAGACCTCTTTTATGGTTCCCTCGGTGAGGACATCGCTGGGGGTGCCATCGGCGAAGATACGCCCCTCCTTGAGGAGAATGAGCCTGTCGAAGTAGAGGGCGGCTAGATTCAGGTCGTGCATCGCCCCGATAACGGTGATCCCTTGCTCTTGGTTGAGGCCTTTCACCAGGTCGAGGATCTCCACCTGATGATTGATGTCCAGATGTGCCGTGGGCTCGTCGAGGAGGAGCAGCTTCGGCTCCTGGGCTAGCGCCATGGCCAGGATTGCCTTCTGGCGCTCCCCTCCGCTGAGCTCGTTAAAGAAGCGCTGCCCTAGCTCCTCTACGCCGATAAGCTCCATGGCCCTGTGCACTGCTTTATAGTCCCTTTCCTCTTCGTTGGAGAAGGCTTTGAGGAAGGGGGTTCTTCCCAGTAGCACCACCTCCCTTAGCGTGAAGGCAAAGGGCATGTGGAACTGCTGGGGAACCACGGCCACCCTTTTCGCCATCTCCCTTCGTTTCAGCCCTCTCAGGCTTGAGCCATCCAAATGGATCGCCCCCTCCGTGGGGCGGAGCACGCCGCTTAAAAGCTTAATCAGGGTGGTCTTACCGGAGCCGTTGGGTCCGAGGAGAGCCACCATCTCGCCTCTTTCTATCGCCAGATCGATGTCATGCAATACAGGAACGTCGATATAGGAAAAGGAGACATGGCTCAGGCTAAGCTTGATCATTAGAAGGCGTACTCCCTTCTGGTTCTCCTCAACAGATAGATAAAGAAGGGGGCACCGACAAGGGCGGTAAGAATGCCCACCGGTATCTCGGTAGGGGCAAGCACGGTGCGTGCCAGAAGGTCGGCGACGACCAGGAAAGCGCCGCCTGAGAGCGCCGCGGCGGGCAAGAGGAGGCGATGGTCTGGCCCCAGCACCAGGCGCAGCGCATGGGGCACCACCAGCCCCACAAAGCCCACCAGCCCGCTGAGGGAGACGGCAGCACCGGTGAGCAGAGAGCCCAAGCCAAGGATGGTAAGCTTGTCCCGCTCCACATCGACCCCCAGATATGCGGCACCCTCCTCTCCTAAGGAGAAGGCGTTGAGGCGAAAGGCGAGGAAACGGGCCACTACCAGCCCGCCAATAATCATGGGGGCGATGATTGCTATTTGGCTCCAGTCGCTTACCCAGATACCCCCCATAAGAAAGGACCATACCGAGTGGAGTCTAAGTTGCAGCCTGTCGCTCATAGTTATCAGGAAGCTCATCGCTGCTATGAGCATGGCGCTTACAGCAAATCCGGCGAGGAGCATGCTTATGATAGGGGTCTTGCCCCCAACTCGAGCCAGGTTATAGACGAGGAGGACGGCAACGAGGGCACCGCAGAAGGCGGCAATGGGTACCAGCCCAAAGCCGAGAAAGGCGAAGCTCAGTGGCAACATCATGGCCAATGTTGCCCCGAAGGCTCCCCCGGCGGAGGTGCCGATAATGTAGGGGTCGGCCATGGGATTTCTCAGCAGCCCCTGGAAGAGCACCCCTGCCGCTGCCAGTGCTGCCCCCACCAGTGCCCCGGCCACAACGCGCGGCAGCCTGATCTGGAAGAGGATGGTCTCATCGGTTGCCTGCCAAGTTGCGGGAAAATGTGTGAAGGCTACCTTGTTTAGGCTCATCTTCACTATGTCCAGCGGGGAGATAGATACAGCCCCGAAGGCGGCAGCGATGAGCAGGCACACGATCAGGATGCCCAGGAGAGAGGCGAGGATGAGCACGGTGCGGTGATTGCGTTTTAACCGGGCAAGCATAATGGCCCTAATCCCCTAAGCCACATATTTTATAAACCAGCTTCATGTCGAGGCTATGACGCACCAGCTCCGCCAGCCTCTCGAAATTCTCCTCCTTGGTGGGCAGAGGCGCTCTGGGCAATAGAGGGGGCCTTTCACCGTGGTGGAGCTGGGTGAGAAAGGCGTGTCGAAGACGGGCGTTATCGAAGAGACCGTGCAAAT
>JBHIBU010000076.1:0-6543 GCA_046759245.1 Dehalococcoidia bacterium
GGGGCCAAAATGTTTGACAAGGATAGGATGGAGGAGATAGAGAGGAGGAGAAGGGAATGGGAGGAGGGGACGCTGAGGCGCTCCCGGGAAAGGTTTGGGATGAAGGAGGGTGCCACCAGGTTCTATACCCCCGCCGACCTAAGGGATTTCGATTTTCTGGAGAGCGTGGGATTCCCCGGGGAGTATCCCTTCACCGCAGCGGAATATCCCTCCGATCTCCCTGCCCTGAGGATCAGGGGTGGGGTCAGCGCCTTACTGGTGAGGGCGGGCAGGTATTCCGGATATGGTGCCCCCGAGGATACCAGGGATTACTATAACTATATGAGGGAGGCCTTTGGCCGGCGGGGCGGTCCCAACATCGCCTTCGACCTGCCTACCCAGTGCGGCTATGATTCCGACGACCCGCTGGCTCGGGGGGAGGTGGGGAAGGTAGGGGTAGCGGTGGACACGCTAAGGGATTTTGAGGTCATCTATGAGGCCTTTACCGGGGAGAGCGATCTGGATAAGATCGCCTCCAACTGGACGATAAACGCCCCCTGCAACGTTATCCTGGCGATGTATATCGCCTTGGCGGAGAAGAGGGGGATACCCCCGGATGGGCTGAGGGGGACGCCTCAGAATGACATCCTTAAGGAGTTCGTGGCGCGGGGGACCTACATCTTCCCTCCTAGGCCAGCGATGAGGATGATCAGGGACACCATCACCTATTGCACGGAGCACATGCCAGCGATGAACACCATAAGTATCTGTGGCTATCATATGCGGGAGGCGGGTGCCAGCCCGGTGCAGATGGTGGCCTTCACCTTGGCCAATGCCATGGCCTATGTGCAACTGGGGATAGAGGCCGGGCTGGATGTCGACACCTTCATGCGGCGCTTCACCTTCCTCGCTTGGAGCACCGGCATGGAGTTCTTCAAGGAGATCGCGCGGGCAAGGGCGGCAAGAAGGGTTTGGGCCCAGATCATGAGGGAGAGATTTGGGGCCAAGGACCCCAGAAGCTGGATGCTGCGTGGCGGTGGTGGCATGGGTGTTCCCACCCACACCCTTACGGCACAGCGCCCCCTTAACAATCTAGCCCGCAATATCATCGTGGGTATAGGAAATGCCCTTTCCGGAGCTCCTCCTATGGTCCCGGTCCCTTATGATGAGCCGCTGGGTTTGGGTCATAGCCTTGAGGCGGAGCAGCTAAACATGGATGGGGGCCGGATCTTGCAGTTTGAGGCCAGGCTGGCCGATGTCATCGACCCCCTGGCTGGCTCCTATTATGTGGAGTCCTTAACCGAGCGGGCGGAGCAGGAGATCTGGGAGATCATCGACAGGATCGATGCTCTAGGTGGTGCTGTTGCCGCTATCGAGAGTGGGTATATGCAGCGGGAGATCGCCAGGAGCGCCTATGAATATCAGAGGCAGGTGGAGAGGGGGGAGAGGGTGATCGTGGGGCTAAATAGGTTTACCGGGGAGAACGAGCTGGAGGTGCTCACCACCAGGCTGGTGGAACACCCCTACGATGCGGTGAAGAGGGCCGAGGCAGAGGAGAAGCAGATAACAAATCTGGCCCAGGTGAGGAGGGGGCGAGATAATGGGCAGGTTCAGGCAACGTTGAAGCGACTCGAGGAGGAGGCCAAGGGGGAAAAGGTGAATCTGATCCCGCCGATACTGGAGGCGGTAAAGGCCTATGCCACCATTGGGGAGATTTGTGTGGTGTTGAGGGAGGTCTTTGGCGAATACCAGGCATACAATGTGGCGGCATAAACGTCGAATTCCGAGGAAAGGTAGCCAAAGAGGGGTCTCCCTCCTTTTTGCCCCTGTTTGAAAAAAGGAGGCTTCATGGCCGAGGAGAGAAGGATCAGGGTGTTAATGGCAAAGCCCGGCCTCGATGGTCATGACCGAGGGGCTAAGGTATTAACCCTGGGGTTAAGGGATGAGGGGATGGAGGTAATCTATACCGGGCTGAGGCAGACCCCTGATAAGATAGTCGAGGCGGCGATTCAGGAGGATGTAGATGTGGTCGGTCTAAGCTGCCTCTCCGGGGCCCATCGATACCTCTTCCCTGAGGTGGTGGAGCGGTTGAGGGAGAGGGGGGCCCAGGACGTGATGGTCATTGGTGGGGGCATTATCGCCAGGGAGGACATCCCCTTCCTCAAGGAGAGGGGGATCGACGCCATCTTTGGCCCTGGGACCCCGGTCGAGGAGATCGCTAACTATATCAGGGAAAATGTGAAGAGGAAATAAGGGATTTAAAGCAAATTGGAGGCTTGATAAACAATGGAATTGGTTCAAAAAATGCTTGCCGGGAGCGATCAGTCCCTGGCTCGTCTGATCACCCTGGTGGAGAGCGATGCTCCTGAGATACCTGAGATAATGGTCTCCATCTATCCTCATCTCGGAAATGCCTATCTCATTGGCTTTACCGGTCCCCCGGGAGGGGGCAAGAGCACCCTGGTAGATAGGCTCACCGCAGTGATGAGGAGAAGGGGCTTCTCGGTGGGGGTCGTCGCCTGCGACCCCACCAGCCCTTTCTCCGGCGGTGCTGTGTTGGGCGATCGGATCAGGATGCAGCAACACTATCTGGATAAAGGGGTCTTTATCCGCAGCCTGGCCACCAGGGGCAGCCGGGGCGGGTTACCTCGAGCCACCAAGGGGGTGATCAAGCTCCTCGATGCCTTTGGCAAGGACTTCGTGCTGGTGGAAACGGTGGGCGTGGGACAGACGGAGCTCGATATTATGGAGGCTGCGGACACCACGGTGGTGGTACTTGTCCCCGAGGTGGGGGATACCATTCAGACGATGAAGGCCGGGCTTTTGGAGATCGCCGATATATTTGTGGTCAACAAATCGGACAGGGAGGGGGCGGATTATCTGGTCGTAGAACTGGAGCAAATGCTCGGCATGCGCCCTAGAGAATCCTGGTGGCAGGCCCCGGTGCTCGCCGCCCAGGCAGTCAATGATATCGGGACCGAGGAGCTATATCAAGAGATCGAAAGGCATCGAGAGGTCCTTCGAGATACAGGTCGACTCTCCCTCCGTCGCCAAGAGCAGCGGAGAGGGGAATTCATCCAGACCATCGAACAAGGGATCAGGGCACGGCTTCTGGAGCTGGTGGAGAGGGATGGTCAGCTCATGGCATCCCTGGAAAGGGTGGAGAAGGGGGAGGTCGACCCCTATTCCGCATCTATGGAGATCCTCAGCAACAAGACCCTCCTCCAGTCCTGGCTTGCTGAACTGGAGAGGGAGCGCTAGCCCGGAGCTTCTATGGGAGAATGGGCACCACAGAGAGAATCGCCGATTTCATTGTGGCCACCGGCTTTGACCACATCCCCAGGGAGGCAGTCGATTTTGCCAAGGGGGCAATCCTCGACTGCTTGGGGGTTACCCTGGCCGGTTCTCAGGACGCTTCCGGCAGGATCGTCACTGAATACGTCAAAGAATTGGGGGGCAACCCCGAGGCTGGGGTTATCGGCGGCGGATTCAAGACCTCGGCACCTCAAGCGGCGCTGGCCAACGGCACCATGGCCCACGCCCTGGACTACGACGACATCGCCATGTCATGGGTGGCTCACCCTACGGTGGCCCTCCTCCCCGCGGTTTTAGCCCTCGGGGAGAGGGGAAAGCTCTCGGGCAGGGAGGTCCTAGAGGGCTATATCATCGGGTTTGAGATAGGGGCCAAGCTGGGGGCCGGCATCGGTCCCGCTCATTACGCCTGGGGCTGGCATGCTACCGTCACCCTGGGGACTATGGGGGCCGCCGCCGCTGCGGCAAAGATGCTCCGGCTCGATGCCCACCAGATCAGGATGGCCCTGGGCATTGCCACCTCTCTGGCAGGGGGGACGAGGCAGAATTTCGGCACCATGACCAAGCCCTTCCACGCCGGAAGCGCGGCCAGGAACGGGGTGGTGGCCGCTCTTTTGGCAGAGAGGGGATTTACCGCAGACGAGGCCATCCTGGAGAACCCCATGGGCTTCTGTAAGCTCTTTAGCGGTGGCGGGGATTTCGACATCGCCAGGGTCACCCAGGGGTTGGGAGCCCCCTTCGACATCGTCTCCCCCGGGGTGAGCCTGAAGCCCTATCCCTGCTGTAGGTTCACCCACCGCTGCCTCGATGCCATCTTATATCTGATAAAGGAATATCGCCTCAGAGCTGAGGATGTGGACAGGGTGGAATGTAGAACCGCCGAGTTCATCCCCCAGGTGGTGCTCCACTCCCGCCCCAGGAGCGGACTGGAGGGCAAGTTTAGCATGCAGTACTGTATGGCCATCGCCCTCCTCGATGGCGAGGTGGGGCTGAGGCAGTTCACCGATGACAGGGTTCTCGACCCCAGGGCGCAGGAGCTATTGAAAAGGGTGGAGTACGTCCATCCTGAGGGGCTGACCCCAGTTCAACCCGAAGCGGTCACCATCAAGCTTAAAGATGGCAGGGAGCTCCGCCACGAGGTGGCCCTAGCCAAGGGCGACCCGGGAAATCCCATGGGCGAGGAGGAGCTGGCTGCCAAGTATCGGGACTGCGCCAGCTTTGTCCTCTCCCCGGAGGACATCCAAAAATCCCGGGATATGGTGTCCCATCTTGAGGGCCTCAAAGATATCACCGAGCTCATCGACCTATTAGGCTAGTTGTAAAAAAGAAGGAGGGGAAAATGAAGGGGCCACTGGAAGGGGTGAGGGTTTTAGCTTTGGAGCGGGCCATCGCCGGTCCCTATGGCTCTATGGTGATGGCCGACCTGGGGGCCGAGGTGATCAAGATCGAGCCCCCGGGGAGGGGAGACCTGAGCAGAGTATTCCCTGGACCTGACCATAAGGGGGAAAGCTTTTACTATTTGGCCTTTAATAGAGGTAAGAAAAGCCTGGCCCTGGATATAAATACAGAGACGGGCAAGGAGACCTTCTACGCCCTGGTCAAGGTATCGGATGTGGTTTGGGATAACTTCTCCGCGGGAACGATGGAGAGGATAGGGGCTGACTTTGAGACCCTGAGCAGGATCAATCCCGGGATCATCTGTTGCTCCGTCAGCGGCTACGGGCAGACGGGGCCCTATCGGGATCGGGTCTCCTATGATGTGGTTGCTGAGGCCATAAGCGGGGCGATGAGCATCACCGGTGAGCCGGGGAGACCGCCAGTGAGGTATGGTGCCCCCATCGCCGATGAGATGGGAGGGCTCTTTGGTGTCATCGGGGTGGCTGCGGCCTTGGCGCAACGGGAGCGCAGCGGACGGGGAACAAGGATAGATGTCTCCCTCCTCGATGGGCAGATCTCCTCCCTGGCCTATCACCTTCTATACTATTTCTGTTCCGGGATCGTGTGTGGTCCCCAGCGGTCGGGACATCTCTCCCTGATCCCCTATGGGGCCTTCGAAACCAAGGAGGGCTACCTTGCTATCGGGCCCTGTTGGCCCAGAATATGTCGTGTTTTGGGCATCGAGCACATAATCGATGACCCCAGGTTCGAGAGCAGGGAGTCCAGGATCGAGCATCGAGAGGAACTGAATGCCATCATCGGGGAGGCTTTCCTCAGGGAGAGGGCTGAGGATTGGCTCGAGGTACTCTATGCGGAGCGCATCGGCGCCGGACCGGTGAATACCCTGGATCAAGCGGCTGACGACCCTCAGGTGCTTCAGCGAAAGATGGTGGTAGAGATGGACCACCCCTTGGGGGGGAGGATAAGACACGTAGGAAACCCGATAAAGATGCCCGAGATCGAGGAGGAATTCTCGCCTCCGCCAACTCTAGGGCAACACGATGAGGAGATCCTGGTGGGACTCTTGGGCTGCTCCCCGGAGAAGATAAAGAAGCTCAGGGAGGAGGAGGAAAGGCGTGCCCAGGAGTTGCTTGCCAGCCTGCAAAAGCAGATTTGAATCGGGGGGAAGGTGGGCCAGGGGATTCTAGAGGGGGTCTGGCCAATCTTTTACATCAGGGAGAAGGCTATGGAGTGCTGCTATGGTTGAAAAGAAGGTGCTCCTAGTCAACACCAATCAGATGAAGCCCGCGGTGGCACCCCTCGCTTTGGATTATCTCGCCTCCTCCCTGGGGGAGAAGGGGTTCGAGGTCGACATCCTCGACCTCTGTTTCTGCGAACATTTCGCCGCGGAGATCGATGGCTACCTCTCCAGAGATAGCGTTTCAGCCATCGCCATCACCCTACGCAACACCGACGACACCCACTTTGCGGGCCGGGATTTCTTCCTCCCCGGGTTTAAGGAGATAACCGATCTCCTCAAGGAGTGGACCTCCTCGCCCCTGATCCTGGGTGGGGCGGGCTTCTCCATTATGCCTGAGGCTATTTTGGAATATTGTGCTCTCGATCTGGGAATCTGGGGGGAGGGGGAATACTCGCTCCCTTTGCTGGTGGCCAAGATCGTCGCTGGAGAGGACTGCCACGATGTCCCGGGCCTGGTCTATCGGGGAGAGAAGGGATTTCGGCGAAATCCCCCACACTATCTCGATCTGGAGAAGATACCCTCACCGCGGAGGAACGCTGTGGACAACCGTCGCTACTTCGCCCAGGGGGGCATGGGCAGCATCGAGGCCAAGCGGGGCTGCCCCAAGACCTGCA
>JBHIBU010000077.1:0-6477 GCA_046759245.1 Dehalococcoidia bacterium
CTCAACTGAGCGGGAAGGATCGTCATGAGCTCAGGCGCAAGCTGCGGCGCCTCTCTAGGGCAACGTCAGCTCACTACTACACTATCGAGGATAGAGATCGGCTTCCCCAGAATTTAGAGGACTTCTTCCGTCTATTCAAGCAAAGTGGGAGCAATAAGACGGGGTTTATGACAAGCCAGAGGGAGGGCTTCTTTAAAGCGATGGCGCACTCTTTGGCGGAAAAGGGCTATTTGAGGCTATCCTTCCTTGAAGTGGAGGGGGTTCGAGTTGCCACAGCGGTCTGCTTCGACTACGGGAACGAGCTTTATCTCTATAACAGTGGCTATGACCCTGCCTATTCCTCGCTCAGTGTTGGCTTGTTGCTCAAGGTCTTCTGCCTCAAGGAGGGCATCATCATGGGGCGGAGGCGTTTCGATTTCCTTCGCGGGGCCGAAGACTATAAATATAACCTGGGCGGGCAGGATGTGCCCGTGTATCGGTGCCTGGTCTCGAGGAGATGATCCAGTTTTGGAGGTGAAGATGCGCATCGCTCAGCTAAGTGTTCATAGCTGCCCCCTGAGGCCGCTGGGCAAGGGAGATGCCGGCGGCATGAACCTCTATGTTAGGGAGCTCAGTCGGGGATTGGGGAGACGGGGGCATAAGGTGGATGTTTTCACCCGCCGGCACGACCCCGAGGAGCCTGAGGTGATGGAGATAGGGGAGAACGCTCGCCTCATCCATGTGGTTGCCGGCGAGGAGGACATACCAAAGCAGGACATCCATCGCTATCTCCCGGAGTTCCTCACTAACCTTCGCCTTTTCCAGGAGAGAGAGGGGGTCAGCTACGACCTTGTGCACAGCCACTATTGGCTCTCTGCATCGGCGGCGGAAAAGCTGCAACCGGGGATACCGCACGTTGCCTCCTTCCATACCTTGGGCGAGGTGAAGAATTGGGCGCGACCCGAGGAGGGGGAGACGGAGCTACGCATCGAGACGGAAAGAAAGGCCATCGCCACTGCCGACCGTATTATCGCCTTCAGCGATGGGGAGAGGGATGACCTGGTGCGCCTCTACGGGGTAGATCGCGATAGGGTGGAGGTCATCCCCTGTGGGGTGGAACTGGACCTATTTCGACCCATGGATAAAGGAAGGGCCCGGGGCGAGCTGGGGCTTGACAGTGCCAAGGTCCTCCTTTTCGCCGGTAGAATCCAACCGCTTAAGGGGCTCGACATCCTTCTTCGTGCCTTAGCCTGCCTTGATCGCAACGACCTACGCCTGCTCATCGTGGGTGGGGATGAGGAGGGCGGTGAGGTAGCTCGGTTACGCTCCCTGGCTGGTGAACTGAGCATTGGTGAGAAGGTGGTCTTTTTGGGGGCTGTGGAACATGAAAGGATGCCCCTGTTCTATAATGCGGCCAACATTTGCGTGGTGCCTTCCTATTATGAAAGCTTCTGTCTGGTGGCCATTGAGGCGTTGGCTTGTGGCACCCCAGTGGTGGCATCGCGCGTTGGCGGGCTGGCGACCACAATTGGCCATGGGGCAACCGGCTACCTGATTGCGGAGCTTTCCGCCGAGGCTTTTGCCCAGCGCCTCCAGTTGCTGCTGGATGACGAAGAGCTGCAGCGAAGGATGGGAGCCGCGGCACGAGCCTGGGTGGCGCAATATAGCTGGTCGGCGGTCGTCGATCGGGTTGTTGAGGTTTATCGCTCGCTAGCTAAGGCTTAGCTCAAGGTCTTTTGATACCACAGTATTATCCCCTTCCTTCTAAAGCCCACCGACCGATAGAGCCTCCTGGCGACAAGGTTCCTGCTGTCCACGGTAAGCTCTATCGCCCCCATACCTCGCCTTTGTAGGTAGTTGATCCCTGCCAGCAGCACCGCTCGACCTAGCCCTTGACCACGATATAAGGGATCCACCCCCATCATTCGGATGTATCCCTTTCCTTTTTCTACAGGATCGTCCATGGCCAAGCAATAGCCCACGACCCTCTCCCCTTCAGTGACGAAGATAATGCCCTCAGCATGGCAAAGGCTCATATTTACCAGGTAGCGGATCCGCTCCACTGTGTCGGGGCGAAAGCCCCAGCTACCGGCGAAGGCGAGGTTCTGAAGGGTACAAAGCCTCTCCTCATCGCCGGGGATGAAATGGCGAAGTTGAAAGCCCTGAGGAAGGTGCAGGGATTCCCTATACCTCTTAAGACCCATCTGCCAGTGGCGGCGGACGAGCCTAAACCCTCTTTCTTGAACCAGTCGTTGGATATCTTTGCTTTGCCCTGGGAGAGCAAGGTGAACCAGCTTCGCCCCCATCGCTCGGCTTTGCTCCAGGGCGCTCTCCAGTAGCCTTTTGTCCACACCGCGATGGCGATAGTGGGGGTGAACTGCGCCATCGAGGATCACCCTCCCGATCTCCAGCTCGGGGGAGATGTCAGCATAGCCCACCAGAACGCCATCCTGCTCAGCAAAGAAAAGGTCCTCCTCCGGATGATAGCCCGGCTGCCCCAAGCGTTCCTTCATGTGCTCTAGAGATGTAGCCTTACCTAGCCTGTCGACCCTATCTATCTCATTGACCAGCTGAACATAGGCACTGAGATCGCGGGGGCGAAAATTGCGGATTGAGACCTTTCCTTTAGCTTCCATTTCCCTTGGGTTTATTGTAGCCGAACCATCACTATGATACAATCCAGTATAATACCTTTTCAGGATGGCACCTAATGGCGGAGTTAGCGATAAGGGTGATGGTGATCACCCCTCATCCCGATGATGCCGAGATCGCTGCGGGGGGAACGATTGCCTCCTGGGTCGGGGAGGGACGGGAGGTGATCTATGTGGTGTGCACCAACGGCGATAAAGGAAGCTCCGATCCAGAGATGACCTCCGAGAGGCTGGCCCAGATTCGACAGCGGGAGCAGAGGGAGGCAGCGAAGACCTTGGGGGTTAAGGAGGTTATCTTTCTCGGCCACCCCGATGGAACTTTGGAGGATACCTCCTCGTTCCGTGGTGAGCTGGTGCGACTGATCAGAAAGTACCGCCCCGATGTGGTGTTGACCACCGACCCCTACCGTAGATACCTCTGGCACCGCGACCATCGGATCACGGGCAGGGTCACCCTGGATGCCATCTTCCCCTATGCCCGAGATCGCCTTTCTTACCCCGAGCATATCGCCGAGGGTTTGTCGCCCCATAGGGTGAAGGAGATCTATCTCTGGGCATCGGAGGAGCCAGATACTTTTATTGACATAAGTGAAACCTTCTCCATCAAGTTAGCTGCCCTTGACTGTCATGCTAGCCAGGTAGCTCAACATGCGGAGAATTTGAAACGGTGGATCGAGGAGAGGGCCTCTAAAATAGGACAGGATCAGGGTTTGCCCCTGGCTGAGGCCTTTCGCAGGGTCGAAGTAATCTACTGAAATCGAGGTGAGGGGTGAAGGTTGTTTTCCTGTGTGGCGGTGCCGGGAAAAGGATGCTTCCCATTACCGAGGATAAGTTCCTGCTCAAGTTTCTGGGGAATACTTTGCTGGAACATCAGATTGAGCAAGCTTTGGCTGCCGGGCTTGATGATATTGTCATCGTAGGAAATCAGCGAAACATGGGGAGATTAAGCGAGATCATTCGAAACTTCCCCAGCGCCGGCATCGGTCTTGCCCTGCAAAGGGGGCCACGGGGGATGGCTGTTGCTCTCAGAAGCGCCCAAAGCCTCCTTGAAGGCCAGATCCTTGTGGTTAATCCCAGCGATGTCTTCGAGAGAACAGCCTACAGCGCTATTCTTGAAGAAGGAAGAAAAGGCGGGGCCACCTCTTATATCCTCGGCGCAAAGGTCGAGAGTTACTTCCCCGGTGGATATTTGATAGTGAACGAAGAAAGGGAGATTCAACATATCGTGGAAAAGCCCGAGAGGGGGGAGAGGCCCAGCGATGTGGTGAACATGGTGGTTCATCTTCATAGCGATGCTCAGGCCCTTTTCCGCTGCCTGGAGGTAGAGAGCACGCGGGATGACGCCTATGAGCAGGCTTTGGAGGGCATGATCAAAGATGGGCACAGATTGAAGCTGGTCGATTATGGCGATTTCTGGGGTCCCATCAAATACCCGTGGCACATCTTTGCCGTAATGGAGCATTTCTTGGGTCGCAGCCAAGGGGGCATCGCAAAAACGGCGAAGGTCTCGGAGAGGGCTACCATCGAGGGCGATGTGATTATCGATGAGGGCGTCACCGTTCTGGAGAACGCGGTGATCAGAGGGCCTTGCTATATAGGCAAAAACTCGGTGATCGGGAACAATGTGCTGATTCGGGATCGCTCTCATATCGGTGAGAACTGCGTGGTGGGATTCTCCACGGAGATCAAGCACTCCTATATCGGGGATGGATGCTGGTTTCATCGCAACTACATAGGCGATTCCATAATTGCTGACCGCTGCTCCTTTGGCGCGGGAACGATAATCGCCAACCTTCGTTTCGATGAGAGGGAGGTCAAAATCGGGAGCGGCGATGAGACCATAGATACCGGATTGGAGAAGCTGGGGGTGATAATGGGCGCCGATTCAAAAACGGGGATCAATGTCAGCATCATGCCCGGGGCTAGAATAGGCCCCAATTCTATTGTGGGCTCTCATGTTATGTTGCCACATGACCTTGAGCCAAACAGGATCATCTTGCTTGACACCCCAAATAGGGTTATCGAAAGGAGGGTGGGGTCAGACTGAGGCAGGGGGAAGTTGGATAGAAATGTGCGGCATAGTTGGATTTATTGGGGATGAGCCGGCGGCTCCGGTGGTGCTTAAGGCACTGATCAAACTGGAATACCGTGGGTATGACTCCGCGGGTATGGTCAGCGTCTGCGATGGCAAGCTCCATTTCAGGAAGGATGCGGGGAGGATAACCGATGTGCAGAGGAAACATCGCTTGGACCGACTGCCGGGGAATATAGCGGTGGGCCACGTTCGCTGGGCGACCCACGGCAGAGCCGATCGCATAAATGCCCATCCCCACTTCGACTGCAAAAAACAGATAGCGGTGGTGCACAACGGAATCATCGAGAACTATCAAGAGCTTCGCGCTGCGTTGGTGGGGAAACATAGGTTTGCCTCTGAGGTCGACACCGAAGTGATCTGTCATCTCATCGAGGACTATATGGAGGCGGGCGCTTCCTTGGAGAAGGCTCTGCTTAAAGCCATTGGGGAGCTACGGGGCTCCTATGCCCTGGTGGTGGTTTCCTCAAGGGAGCCGGAGAAGATAGTGGCAACAAGCAAAGACAGCCCACTCATCGTGGGACTGGATGAAGGGAAATATTTCGTGGCCAGCGACGCCCTCTCCTTTTTGGATCGAACCAACGAGGTGGTTTTCCTCGAGGAGGGTGAGCTTGTTTCATTAACGAAGGATGGCGCTACCTTCCTCAATAGGGAGGGGGAGGAGATCGGGAAAAGATCGCAAAGGGTTGATTGGCAGTGGGAGGAAGCGAGCAAAAAGGGCTACGATTTCTTCATGCTCAAGGAGATAATGGAGCAGCCTCAGGTGATGCGCCGTGCCTTAATACAGGATCGAGAGCTGATTATGGAATTTGCAAAGGAGATATCGGAGGCAAGGCAGGTTGTGATCACCGCCTGCGGCACCTCACGCCATGTGGCGCTCCTCGCCAGCCATCTATTCTCAAGGCTCGCCGGGAAGCTCTGCGCTGTTGTCACCGCCTCCGAGTTTCAATATTTTTCCGATTCCATCTCCGAGGATACCCTGGTCATCGCGGTCTCCCAGAGCGGGGAGACCGCCGATGTCATCGAGGGGGTGAAAAGGGCGAAAGCTAAGGGGGCAAGGGTTTTCTCCATCGTCAATGTTATAGGCTCTTTGCTCACTAGGATCAGCGATCGGGTTATCTACCTCAATTGCGGACCCGAGATAGGTGTCGCCGCAACAAAGTCCTTCGTTAACCAATCGGCGATCTTCTATATGCTGGCCTTTGCCCTGGTGGGCAAACTGGAGGAAGGCATCGAAAAACTAGAACAGGTCGCAAGGCAAATCGAAGACAACCTCGACGATGAGAAGCTTAGGAAGCTAGCCCGAAGAATGAAAAATAAGAACGATTTCTATTACATAGCAAAGGGGCTTAACCTGGCGATAGCGGCTGAGGGGGCGCTCAAGCTTAAGGAGATTTCCTATATTCACGCCGAGTGCATGCCGGCGGGAGAGCTAAAGCATGGCACCTTGGCTCTTATAGAGGAGGGAACACCGGTGGTGGCCATCTGCCCTAAAGATGATACCTTCTATGAAACGCTGAACAATGTTATGGAGATAAAAGCGCGAGGGGGATTTGTCATCGGCGTCTCCGATGAGAACAACGAGATCTATGACCATTGGATCAGAATTCCAAAGATGGAGGAGATTTTCTACCCTTTGGTGGCTATTATGCCTCTGCAGCTTCTGGCTTATCATCTGGCGGCAGCCCGGGGGAAGGACCCGGACAGACCGCGCCACCTCGCTAAGTCGGTCACCGTGAAGTGAGGGGGCCATGG
>JBHIBU010000078.1:0-6396 GCA_046759245.1 Dehalococcoidia bacterium
GGGGATGATGCCCTGTTCTGTTTGCACTGTTCCGCTGCCACTGGGCAAAGGGGAGGAAAAAAGGGCTTCAATCCCCAAAAGGTCGAGCCCCAAAACCGCTCCCACCACATCGATGATGGCATCGACGGCCCCAACCTCGTGAAAGTGAACCTCCTCAATGGGCAGGCGATGAACCTTGGCTTCAGCGGTGGCGAGGCGTTCAAAGATTAGGGCACTCCGCTCTTTCGCCCGCTGGTGTAGGCCGCTTCTTTCGATCAGATTCAATATCTCCTCCAGATTGCGCCGTTCTTGGGCGCTACCTTTCGCAAAAACCTCGACCTGGGTTCCGGTGATTATCCCCCGCCTTGCCGGCTGAGCGGATAGCCGATAGCTGCTGAGGGGAAGCTTGGCAAGCTCTGCGGTGAGCATATCGAGGGCTAGCCCGGTATCCAAGAGGGCTCCCAGGATCATATCCCCGCTCAGGCCGGAGTAACAATCGAGATAACCGATCTTCAAGGCACGCCCCTCGAATTAATGCTTGCGGGGCGATAGCCGGCGAGGTCCAGGGTGACATAGCCATAACCCAGGGCTCGAAGCTCCGCCACCATGAGTTTAGCCACTTTGTTTTCCTTCTTTAGCCAGTGCCACCCTTAGCGCTTCCCTCGCCGACTCGACGCCGATAAGCTCGATTCCTTGAGGGGCCTCGACCTTTGCTCTCCCGGGGAGGAGGCAGCGCCCGAAGCCCAGCTTCGCTGCCTCGCCAAGCCTCCTCTCCAGCTGAGGCACCGCCCTCAGCTCGCCGCTCAGTCCCAGCTCGCCAACGGCCACCATGCCCAGGTCGATGGCGGCGCCGCGAAGGCTGGAGGCAATGGCAAGGGCGATGCCCAGGTCGGCGGCGGGCTCGTTCACCCTGAGCCCAGCAACAACATTGACGATGATATCCTGACCCCCCAGGGCGAGACCAGCCCGCTTGGTGAGCACCGCAGCTATCAGAAGCAGCCGATTGAAGTCCACCCCATTGGCGGTGCGCCGGGGAAAGCCAAAGCTGGTGGTGCTGGTGAGCGCCTGGATCTCCACGAGAAGGGGTCTGGTTCCCTCAAGGGTGGGCACCACAGCGGAGCCTATTGCCTCCCTAGGCCTTTGGGAGAGGAAGGCCTCGGAGGGGTTATCCACCTCAACCAGACCCTGCCCCCTCATCTCAAAGATGCCCACCTCATTGGTGGAGCCAAAGCGGTTCTTCACCCCTCTCAACAGCCTGTAGGAGCTGAAGGGCTCGCCCTCGAGATAGAGCACCACATCGACGATGTGCTCCAGAACCCTTGGCCCGGCGATGGCCCCGTCCTTGGTGACATGCCCCGAGAGCAGAATGGGAACATTGGCGATCTTTGCCCATTGCATCAACCTCATGGTGCACTCACGAATCTGAGCCACGCTCCCCGGCGCTGAGCCCAAACCATCAAGGTAGACCGTTTGAATGGAATCGATGATTACCAGGTCTGGCGGTGCCCCCTCGAGCTGCTCTAGGATGGCCTCCAGGTTTGTCTCGGGGAGGATGTATAGCCTCTCGCCGCCCAGCCCAAGGCGATTGGCCCTAATTCTCACCTGTTGCACCGACTCCTCGCCGGAGACATAGATCACCCTTCCCCCCTGTTGGGCCACCAGGGCGGAGACCTGGAGGAGCAGCGTCGATTTGCCGATGCCCGGGTCGCCAGCGACCAGCGCCAGGGAGCCGGGCACAATCCCCCCTCCTAACACCCGATTGAATTCAGCGAAGGAGAGGATGAGGCGAGGTAATCCCTCATCGGTTACGCGGGAGAGTTCCTCAGGGGCAGTTGACGGCAGGCGGGAGGGGGTAGCGGTGGGGCGCACCGCCCTCTCCACAAAGGTGTTCCAACCCTCGCAATCAGGGCAGCGACCGAGCCACTTTATGCTTTCCCTGCCGCACTGCTGGCAAAGGAAGATCGTCCTGGAGCGACCCTTGCCCGAAGTCATCCTACCATTATACACTGGCTAGGCAGGACAATCCACCAACCATAAAAAGGCGAGGGCTTTTTCGCCCTCGCCTTTAGCGCATCCTCAGTAGGTTATTAGGGGGGGGTTTTTGCCACCACCTCCAGGGTGTGGATCACGATCTGCTCATCCTCGCAATCGATGAGCACGGTGTCGCCGGCCTGGAAGTCGCCTCGGAGCAAGGCCTCCGAAAGCGGGTCCTCCACCATGTCCTGAATGGCGCGGCGCAAGGGACGCGCCCCAAAGACGGGGTCGTAGCCCTTCTCACCGAGCAGGCTTTTGGCGGCGTCGGTGACCTCCAGCTTTACCGTCTTCTCGGCAAGCTCCTTCCAAACCTCGCGAAGCATCAGATCGACGATCTGCCTTATGTGATCCTTGTTCAAGGCATGGAACACTACGATGCCATCGATGCGGTTGAGGAACTCGGGGCGGAAGGCTTTCTTCACCTCCGCCATCACCTTCTCCTTCATCTTCTCGTAGGCATCCTGCTCCGACTTGGCATCCTCGGTCCTCACCGCGAAGCCGAGAGTGGTATCCCGCTTTATCAGCTCGGAGCCGATGTTGCTCGTCATGGCGATGATGGTATTGCGAAAATCGACTCGCCTTCCCTTGGCATCGGTGAGATGACCGTCATCGAAGATCTGGAGCAATATATTGAACGCATCGGGGTGAGCCTTCTCGATCTCATCGAGAAGGATTGCCGAATATCCTTTTCGCCTCACCGCCTCGGTGAGTTGCCCCCCCTCATCGTAGCCCACATAGCCCGGTGGCGCCCCGACAAGGCGAGCCACGGCGTGTCTCTCCATAAACTCCGACATGTCCAGCCTGATCAGGGCATCCCTGCTACCGAAGAGGAATTCAGCAAGCACCCGCACCAGCTCCGTCTTCCCCACCCCGGTGGGACCGAGGAAGATGAAACTTCCGATGGGACGCCTCGGGTCCTTCAGCCCGGCGCGAGCCCTCCTCACTGCTTTGGAGATAATGGTGATCGCTTCATCCTGGCCGATGATGCGCCGGTGCAGGGCCTGCTCCATCTGAAGCAGTCGAGCGGTCTCATCCTGAGCAAGCCGGACCACAGGGATCCCCGTCCACATGCTTACCACCTGGGCGATGTCCTCCTCGCTGACCACAGGCAGCTCAACATGCTGTTCCTCCTGCCAACCCTCCTCCATTCTCTCTACCTTTTCGGAGAGCTTCAGTTCGCGATCCCTTAGCTCTGCGGCGTAATCATACTGCTGGGAGGAGATAGCCTCCTCCTTATCCTTACGCAGCGTCTCCAGCGCACCCATCGCCTCCCTCAAACTAATCGGGGTTGAGGAATGCCTGATCCTTACCCGAGAGGCCGCCTCATCCACGAGGTCGATAGCCTTATCTGGGAGGAAGCGATCGGCGATATATCTTGCTGCCAGCGCCGCTGCCGTATTGATAGCCTCATCGCTGATCAAGAGTCCGTGATGCTCCTCATAGCGACTCTTGATGCCCTGGAGGATGTCCACTGTTTCCTCAATGGAGGGCTCCTGCACCATTATCGGCTGAAAACGCCGCTCCAGGGCGGCATCCCTCTCCACATGCTTTCGATAGTCGTCGGCGGTGGTGGCACCGATACACTGCAGTTCCCCCCGCGCCAGGGGAGGCTTTAGTATGCTGGAAGCATCAACAGCACCCTCAGCGGCACCGGCACCCACAATGGTGTGCATCTCATCGATAAAGAGCATGCAGTTGCCTGCCGTTTTTATCTCGTCAATGACCTTCTTCAGCCGCTCCTCAAACTCGCCTCGATACTTTGTCCCCGCCACCAGGGCGCCAATGTCCAGGGTGACCACCCTCTTACCCCGCAACATCGCAGGGACATCGCCAGCGACAATGCGATGGGCCAGTCCCTCAACAATGGCCGTCTTGCCCACGCCAGGCTCCCCGATTAAGACGGGATTGTTTTTGGTGCGCCGACTGAGGATCTGAATAACTCGCTCAATCTCGCTGTGGCGTCCGATGATGGGGTCTAGCCTCCCAGCACGAGCCATGGTGGTCAAGTCTACGCTCAGTTGGTCCAAGGTGGGAGTCTTGGAGGAGGAACGAGCGCCAGCATGAGTCTGAGGCATGCTCTGATTGAGGATCCGCACCGTCTCAGCACGCACCTTCTCCAGGCTGACACCAAGGCTTTCCAGAACACCAGAGGCAACCCCCTCGCCCTCGCGCAACAGCCCGAGAAGGAGGTGCTCGGTGCCGATATAATTGTGATTAAGGCGGCGGGCCTCATCTACAGCAAGTTCGATAACCCTCTTCGCTCGTGGGGTAAGCCCAATCTCGCCCCTAATGGTTCGCTCTCCCCGCCCAATAATAAACTCCACAGCACTGCGCACCTTGTTCAGTTCCACGCCAAGGTTGGCCAAAACCTTGGCCGCAACCCCCTCACCCTCCCGAACCAAACCGAGCAGGATGTGCTCCGTGCCTATATAGTTATGATTGAAGCGCTGGGCTTCCTCCTGAGCAAGGGTGAGCACCTTGCGTGCCCGTTCGGTAAACTTTTCAAATCTGCTGGACATCTCCCTCTCCAAAAGTAAAAGACCGGGACCTAATCCACATTATATTTTAACATACTCATCCCCAAATGAAAAGGGGCAAAACATGGTACTTTAGCTCTTTTTACCCCCCTATCGAGGAGCATTTTCCAAGGTGCATTGCCTCACCTGGGATGGCTACAAGCTAACCTTTCCACGTGGTGGCAAAAGCCGCTCCGAGCCCCAACAAATCTCATGTTCCCCTAGTTTCAACATTCCACCCACTCGCCTTCAGCGCCTCCAGCATGGCAGTGGCACCCGCCTCATAAGCTCGGAGGTATGGCCCCTCTAGGGGGCATTTCCCAAAGCGCATTACCTCACCTGGGATGGCCTCAAGCCAACCTTTCAACTGTGGTGGCAAAAGCCGCTCCGAGCCCCAACAAATCTCATGCTCCCCTGTTTCAACATGCCACCCACTCGCCGTCAGCGCCTCCAGTATGGCATCGGCACCCGCTTCATAAGCTCGGAGGTACGCCCCATAATTACAGCTGCAGCCTCCTAACTCCCCTAGGTCAGGAATGGGGGGATTCTTCCATCCTGCAGGTCTCCAATTCATCTTTCACCGCCCGGGAAAATTATTATTATGCCAACCATAACTGCTGTAGCCCATATTATCCAGAATACTCCATTGCTCATCACCCTTCTCAAACTCACCGCTCTTATCCCCTCTTTACAGTCTAAGTCTGCTTTTCCCTCCATACGCCCTCGACGAAGGCTTTCTCCCGCTCTGGGCGCAGGGGCACCTCCAGCCCCGCTTCCTTCGCATATTTAATCATCCTCGCCAGCTCAGCCACCCTTCGGCCGACAAGTCTTGCTCGATGCACGCCATACAAATCATCGAGCACCCCATGCTCCATATAGGCCGCCCTCTGCCCGTAGGCCATAGTGCTTACCATCGCCGTGGAGTTGGCCACGGGAATCATCTCCAGTGTTTGGATTAGCGAGTAAAGAACACTGATCGCCCCCTCCATTCCCCATCCGAACCAGCCAAGAGTTAACGCACCAGCAGGCAGGTTCCTAAACCGATGGTGGAAGAAAGTGCTCTCCCGGGTCCTGGACACGAGGTTCAGAAGGTGAGGGCTCAAGGTGAGATCCCAAGTGGGGCCGCCAAGAATCATCCCATCCGCCCTTTGCATGTCCTCGTAGACCATCTGATAATCGTCCTTCACCTTGCACGGTGCCCGATTCTCGATGCACCACTGACAGTGCACACAGGCGGCGATCTTCTTGTCCGCCAGGGTGATGAACCGTGTCTCCACACCCTCGAAGGCCCCTGCGGCTGCTTTTAGGGCTTCCTGAACTAATTTATCGCAGTTGCCATCCTTGATGGGCGTTCCAGAGACCCCCAAAATCCTAACCTTCATCGTTCATCTTCCTTTTCGGCCTTCTCTATAGCTAAAAAAGGCACTATAGTACCAGATTTTGCCGCAACTAATCGCCACGGGCGATGTGACAAGCAACTGGGTCGAAGAAGGTTTGCCCTGAGGATGTCAATAACGGTAGCTGCAAGGCTTCCCATCCTCCACAGCAATTAGTATGAAAAAGCCTCCCGGCGGTGGCATATTTTCCGCACCCCGTTGCCAGGGCAGTATCGTCTGCGCTGGGGCGTTTCACTTCCGTGTTCGAGATGGGAACGGGTGGGGCCACCCCGCTCTAACCACCGGAAAGCCTTTTTTCGAACTATTCGCTGTAGTCTATGATGCGCTTTAGGCTATGGTATCGACATTCTCAAGGCAAACCCATCACAAAGACGCCTTGAGCGAAATTGGTAGCGGGAGTTGGATTCGAACCAACGACCTCCGGGTTATGAGCCCGACGAGCTGCCACTGCTCTATCCCGCGTCTTTTTC
>JBHIBU010000079.1:0-6348 GCA_046759245.1 Dehalococcoidia bacterium
TATACCATAGGGCAGGCTAAAAGTCAATATGCCCCATGGGAAGTTCCCCCCATCGTTAATGAGCTTGAGGCAGTCTTCAAGGAACTTCCCGATGAAGAACTCATGGCAAAGCTCAAAGGCCCGAGACGACGTGGTCCGAAAGGATATAACCCCTCGATTCTCTGGCGCTGCTACGTGACCTATTACGTCTTGGGGCTTACTTCTGTCTCCGACTTGATTCGTCTCCTTTACGACAATCCCTACATCGCTGCTACTTGCGGTATTAACTCTCCTCACGATATGCCTAGTCAACCTAGCTTCTCTCGTTTCTTTACGAAGCTCTCCCGTGGGCAATTCAAAGCTCAAGTTAATAAGGTTTTCTATCGCCTCACTCAAAGGCTTTATGACACCATGCCCAACTTTGGGAAGTCGGTGGCAATGGATGCCACTGACCTCAAAGCGTGGTCGAATGGAGCCCATCAAGAGCCTACAGACAAGGACGCGGGATGGGTTATCAAAACTGATACAGCAGGACGTGGCAAATTTACGTGGGGATACAAGCTCTCGCTCCTAGTAGATACAACCTACGAGCTTCCCATGGCAATCAAGGTTACGAGTGGCAATGTCCATGAGCTAAAGGTTGCGCCACCGCTCTTATCACAATCCCGTAGGATCAACAGCAAGTTTCATCCTGAACATATTATCGCTGATATGGGATACTCTAGTCGGGAATTCAGACACCTGATCCATCGGCAATATAGGGCGACACCTGTCATTAAGGCTAACCCAAAGCATAAGAAAGCTATCGAAGCCTATCCCGAAACTCCTGATTGGCAACTTATCTATAATCGCCGTTCTAGTGCGGAACGGGTATTTGGTCGTCTTAAGTGCCATCGCAAACTAAATCACATTCGGGTACGTGGCATTCGCAAGGTAACAGTTCATTGCCTAATGTCCATCATCGTATTCCAAGCGCAGGCACTAGCCACAGGGCCCGGAGGATTTATAAGGAAGGTAGCTTGATTGAGGCTTTTCTATTTCAAAAAAAGTCAACAACTTGTTTAAGGTGTAGCTTTAGCTGCTTTAGCTACTGACGCTCCTTCGGATGTCCAACTATTGTTTTCCCGCTTAGACGTTAACACAACATCGTGAGCTGGTGGCAACTCTATATTGTCTACGTTGATCCAGTTGCAGTCCCTAACGTGGCAGCTTTCAACACCACGACGGAAGTCAAAAGAAACAGAATAGCGTCCGCAGTCTGGACATTTTTTTACTGTCATCATTCCTCCTTCTTAGTCTACAAGTTGTTGTTCGAAAAGCCTGTGGTACGCTCTACCTTTTACACCTACAAAAAGTCTTGACTCGATACCAGCCTCGGCAAGGATACTAATAGCCTCATTTTCTGGATATGGTTCAGCGAAATACACCTTGTCGATACCAACTTGCACAATTTTTTTTGCGCAAAGTGGACAAGGGAATGTGGTAGTATACAAGACACTTCCCTCAATCTCCGTACTTCCAAGCTTAGCTGCTTGCAGGATTGCATCCTCCTCTGCATGAAGAGAAGGGCACAGATCAAGCATTCTACCTGGAATGAAATCGTGAGGTAGCCTTGACTCACATTTAGGACAACGGTAGGGGTATTCACCTTTATTATCTATTTTTGTACCGCATTTAGGACAGGTCTTGTAGCGGTCACGAAATACTTTTTTCGCCGCTTCATCTCTTACACAGTACCCTTTCTGGTTGCTACCACCTCTCTGAGCACAAGTTCGAAGGTGAATGGGAACCTCATTATGTCCACTAGAAATGACATAGCTCCGTGTCGGTGGCCCGATTTCCTCTCTAACAATGGTAGCTCCCACCTTCCGCCTACAACAAGTAGACATCAGACTCATTTGATAGGCTAGAGACATGTTCAACTCTTGGATAGTTGGCTGCACTGACCCTGGCTTTTCCATAAGCTGGATATACCCATTAAACCTACTCCAAAATTCCTCCTCAATACCGGGTTCTGTAAAATCTCTGTCATTACCAATAATTACATCAGAGCGATCTACGCACAATTGCACCTTTTGCCCCCACATCGGCTCCAACTCACCAGAATCACGAATGTCGTCTCTCTCAAATTTCGCCTGATTGTGTTTATAATCCTTATCCTTTCTCTTTCTATTCCAGCGGGTGTCAAAAGACGCAAAAATTGCAACTACAAAAAAGTGTGGATATTTATCTCGTAAATATACAATTTCGTTATGATTTCTTATTCCGTCAATAACAATACTTTCAGATTGAAGGCTGAAATTTACTTTCTCATCGTCTTCAATTTTGCTAGCAACCTTTTCAGCTATAGCAGCGAAGTATTTTGTCTTACGTATGTTGTCACCTATATCCTGCAGATGACGCCTATCTATGGGCGGCTTTTGGCTCTTTTTAGCAGGATGTATGTACGCAGGCGCAATCTCACACATTGCGTCCCTCATAGAATACCTGCGCCAACCCTTCACATCCCTGAGATAGTCAGCAACCTTGGTACAACCAGAGCCAAATGGCCCCGTCAACCCAATTACTATTTGTCTTCTCTCCTCCACCAAACCCTCCGAGCTGGCTTCTATATGTCTTTTAAAACTTTATGTAGAAGTAGAAAAGGTGCAACTTAAAGAATTATATATATTAATACATAATTAATTAAAGGAAGTCAATTCGCTTATGCACGATTTCATTAACATAATAATATCATTTTGCCTCTGCGGCGACAGCAATGAATTATGAATAAGGCTCAATTGAACCCAACTTCTCCTTGCTATTGCACTTTTTGCCCTTTTGTGGTATGATTACCACTTGCCGCGGGGGAGCTTCAAAGGCTGAGAGTCTGATGAGGACAACCCCTTGAACCTGATCTCGGTAATGCGAGCGTAGGGAAGCGGGAATATTAAGACCAAGGGTCTAAAACCGCAAACCTAGGCTCTTGGTCTTTAGTTTTAATTTTAAGGAGGTAGAGGTGACGCAGTTAGAATTAGCAAGAAGCGGAGTAATATCAGCGGAGATGAAGCTTGTTGCCCAAGATGAAGGGGTAGCTCCAGAGCTTATTCTGAAGGGGGTGGCGGAGGGGAGCATAGTCGTCCCCGCAAATCGGAACCACAAACTGAGCCAATGCTGTGGCATAGGAAAGGGGCTAAGAACAAAGGTAAATGCCAACATTGGCACCTCCTCCGACTACGGCGACGTCGATATCGAGCTGGAGAAGCTGAGGGTCGCTGTGGAGTACAAGGCAGACACGGTAATGGACCTGAGCACAGGGGGCGACCTCAGAGCCATCCGCCGCGTCATCCTCAAGGAAAGCCCCATCCCCCTGGGAACTGTTCCCATCTACCAGGTGGGCATCAAGGCCATTGAGAAGAGCGGGGCCATTGTAGGAATGACCGCCGACGACCTCTTCGCCGTAATCGAGGAGCACGCCGAGGAAGGGGTGGACTTTGTGACGGTTCACTGCGGGGTCACCCTATCGGCGATCGACCGACTGAAGCGCCAGGGAAGGGTGACCGACATCGTCTCCAGGGGGGGCGCCTTCCTCTTGGGATGGATGCTGCACAATGAGCAGGAGAACCCTTTATATGAGCAGTATGACCGTTTGCTGGAAATAGCTCGAGAATTCGATGTCACCCTCAGCCTGGGCGATGGGCTGCGTCCCGGCTGCCTCGCTGATGCCACCGACAGGGCCCAGGTAGAGGAACTGCTCATCCTTGGCGAGCTGGTGGAGCGCGCCTGGGAGGCGGGGGTTCAGGTGATGGTGGAGGGTCCGGGACACATGCCCCTGGATCAGATAACGGCCAACGTCCTGCTCGAGAAGCGCCTGTGCAAAGGGGCCCCCTTCTATGTGCTGGGACCGCTGGTCACCGACATCGCCGCCGGCTATGACCATATCTGTGGCGCCATCGGCGGAGCCATCGCCGCGGTGGCCGGTGCCGACTTTATTTGCTATGTTACCCCCTCAGAGCACCTCGGCCTTCCCGACCCCGATGATGTGAAGGAGGGGGTGATCGCTGCCCGCATCGCTGGCCACGCCGCAGATATCGTCAAAGGGGTGCCGGGAGCTCGAGAATGGGACCACAGGATGTCATTGGCCCGCAAGAACCTGGACTGGGAGGAACAGGTCAGGCTATCCCTTGACCCCTCTAGAGCGCGCAGGGTACACGGCCAACACACCACCGCAGGGGTTGCCTGTAGCATGTGCGGCAATTACTGCGCCATGGACTTGGTGGCAGATTTCCTAGGCACTAAGCCAGATACGTGCTAGATATAGGGGGAAAGGGATTTTGGATGAAGGCCGAGATCATCTCCATCGGCACCGAGCTCCTCTTGGCGGAGATCACCGATACCAACGCCTCCTATATCGCCTCCCAGTTGCCCCTGTTAGGCATCGACCTCCTTTGGGTCACCCAGGTGGGCGATAACCCGGGGAGGATGAGGGATATCCTTGAGCGAGCCTGGGGCCGCTCCGACCTGGTGCTCACCACAGGGGGCCTGGGCCCTACCGCGGACGACCTCACCCGCGAGGCCATCGCCCAGATGCTGGGCGAGGAGCTAAGCGTGGACCCTGAGATTGAGCGAGCGCTCAGGGCATTCTTCTCCAGCCGCGGCTTCGAGATGTCGGAGAGCAATATCAAGCAGGCAACCCTGATCCCCTCAGCCCAACCCATCGCCAACCCCCGGGGCACCGCCCCCGGCTGGTGGGTGGAGCGCCAGGGGAAAATTTTAATCGCCATGCCTGGCCCTCCCAGTGAAATGCAACGTATGTGGGAGAAGGAGGTCTCCTCAAGGTTGCGCCCAAGGCTGGGCCAGGGGATCATCCTCTCCAGGACCATAAAGACCTTCGGTTTTGCGGAATCGGCGGTGGATGCGATGGTGAGCCCCCTGCTCTCCTCCGCCAACCCCACCCTTGCCGTCTACTCAAAGCCCGATGGCATCCATCTCCGCCTTACTGCTAAAGCAGAGAGGCGGGAGGAAGCGGAGGAGATGATCGCCCAAAGGGAGGAGAAAGTACACTCCCTCCTCGGGGAGAGGATCTGGGGCAGCGACGAGGAGACCTTAGAGGCTGTGGTGGGCACACTCCTCAGCGAGAAGGGACTAACTCTCGCCACCATGGAATCCTGCACCGGGGGGCTGCTGGCCAATATGATAACCGACGTCCCCGGGAGCTCCACCTACTTTAAGGGGGGGTTTATTGCTTATACCAATGAGGTGAAGATCTCCTATGGCGTCGACGCCGCGCTTCTGGAAAGGCAGGGCGCCATCAGCCCGGAGGTGGCGGGGGCCATGGCCGAGGCGGCGCGGTTGAGGCTGGGCGCCGATATCGGGGTGGGCATAACCGGGGTCGCCGGCCCCACAGAGGTCGAGGGAAAGCCCATCGGCACCGCCCATATCGCCATCGACGATGGCAAGGAGAAAAGGCTGGCTTACGGCATCTACCCCCCGCTGCGCCCCGAGGTGAAGCGTCGCGCCGCCCATCACGCCCTCTTCGAGCTGAGAAAAGCCCTCCTCTCCCTCAAATAGCCGCACCTGCTAAGTAAGAGATGTTAAAGTGGATATAGAAAAATCAATCATTATTCAGCACAAGAATGATATTAGTACGTATCTTAGCGACTGGATGAATATGATGAGCCGCATGAGACCAGAGGAAGCTCATCGCTATCGCCTCCCAAGAATTCCGGCCACGGTTCAATCTCTACATATACATACTTACGACCTATCTGTAGTGCTTGAGTATCTGGATTCTCGACTGCAAGTTCTTGAGGGAAAACCAATCCTTCAGGAGGGAAAACCAATGCTTCAGTTGGATTACAAAGCTTATGCTGAAGCGAGAGTCTTCCTGAAAGCATTTTATATATTCTTTCGCATACTACTCGATGATGTGTCGGGAATAATTGAATATTTTTACAAGAAGAACGAGCGAGGGGTAGCAGTAACGAAGAGCTTTGATGACCTTGTGAAGAACTCTAAGAAGGGCAAATTGCCTGAAGGTCTCTCAGGATTACTAGAACAACCAAGTTCTTGGTTTCCTGCAATGACGAAGAGAAGGGACGATTTAGTGCATGAATATGAATCCTTTATAATTTCTATTGAGCAAGGCGAAGACGGCAAAAACATCCTCGGATATTTCAGCATTAAGGGAAGTGCTTCCGGCATGTATGAGGATATTAGAAAGTACTTTGGATTTCTTCTTTGTGAATATCAAATGCTGATTGATAATTTACTTGACCATTTTGACAATAAATTTAGAGACTGGTACGGAATCGTACAAGGCAAATCAGGCCGAACTCTAACGATAATGCAAGGATGTGTGGCGTTTCCGTTGTGGTGGGCATATAAATA
>JBHIBU010000080.1:0-6009 GCA_046759245.1 Dehalococcoidia bacterium
GGGACGGCAACAGGTTGGTGGCAAACATCACAAATAAACTGTGAGATGAGCTTCATTCCGCACCTTGAGCAACTGCGTCATATTCAAACACAAATTGCCTCCTGCGTCAATATCGCCGGTCTATGTACCCCTCCCCATCCAGACCAATCAGTCCCTTAAAGATGTTTCATCACCTCGGCCGGGCTCCTGATCCTGGTGCAATCCACGAATTACCCGTAGAGGTCGTTGCGGTGGCGGAAGGCAAGAGGGTGGATAAAGCACTCCTTGAGCCAGCCTTGGGCGATGGGATGGAGGCAGGGGTGAATCAGGTGCGGCTTAACATAAAGCGCCTGGGCCCCAGATGGCAGGAGGCGCTTTCTCGAACACTAGAGGCGGTGGCAAGGGACCGACTCACGCTAGAAACCTCAGTCTTGTCAGGGGAATGGCTCTAGGAGGTTTTGAACGCATTTTGGGGAACTTTTGCGAAGGGGTATGAGGCGGGGTGGGGTGTCCCTGATATCTCAATGTCCGTCGCCGGAGCTCAGGTTCACTTCAAGTTGACACAGCCATTCTATGCGATGGTATAATGTGTCTCCCAAGTCAAGGCGATGAACTTTTCTTAGATTGGGGTTGCCATTGAGTTGGTTAGACTACATAGGACAACATATCGGTGACCTGCTAGCATTAATGGGGGAACACCTGTACATCGTGGGTGTGTCTCTCCTGGCAGCCCTCATAATTGGCATAGCGGTAGGCATATTCATAAGCCGCCACGATCGCCTGGCCTCCGTGGTTCTTTCCATAGCTAGTGCTATCATGACAATTCCGAGTTTAGCCATGTTTGCCTTCATGATTCCCCTCCTCGGCATCGGGCTCAAGCCAGCATGGACAGCACTGACCCTCTATGCGCTGCTGCCCATTATCAGGAATACCTATGTGGCTGTGAGGAATGTGAGTCCGGCTATGCTTGAGGCTGGCATGGGCATGGGGATGACGGACCTGCAAATTCTGGCAAGGGTCAGGATTCCGCTGGCTCTACCGGTGATCATGGCTGGCATAAGGACCTCCGTGGTCCTGATAATCGGTATTGCCGCCATCGCTGCATATATTGGAGCCGGTGGCTTGGGCACATACATATTTCAAGGAATTGGCCAGAGCTATGGTAACCCCATCATTGCAGGGGCGCTGGCAGTAAGCGTGCTCGCTATTGCCTCTGATATTATCCTGGGGAGGCTGGAGAGCTGGCTGGTGCCAAAGGGGCTCAAGGTTGAGGAATAGAGAACAAGCTTGGCCGCCGCTGAGAGGGGCTGGACAGTGCTCACCCTGGAGAACGTAACCAAAATCTATCCCGGCGGTGTGAAAGCGGTAAAGGATGTGAGCTTTACCGTGCCCGAGGGCAAGGTATGCATCCTGGTTGGCCCCTCCGGGTGTGGCAAGACCACTCTGCTCAAGATGATAAACAGGCTCATCAGGCCCACCAGTGGTCGCATATTCATCGCCGGTCGGGATACCAGCGAGATGAACCACGACGAACTGAGGCGCAATATTGGCTACGCAATTCAGGAAATCGGTCTCTTTCCCCACCTTACGGTGGCGGGCAACATTGGGGTTGTTCCCACCCTCAAGAAATACCCCAAGGACAGAATAAGGCAGCGCGTGGACGAGCTGGTTGAGCTGGTGGGGCTAAATCCCGATGAATTCAGGGATAAGTACCCCAGGCAGTTGAGTGGAGGTCAGCAGCAGCGGGTAGGGGTGGCCCGAGCACTGGGGGCTGACCCGCCGATACTGTTAATGGATGAGCCCTTTGGTGCCATAGATCCCATAACCAGGTCTCGGCTACAGGATGAATTCCTCAAGATTCAAGAGAAGTTGAGAAAGACTATTGTCTTTGTGACCCATGATATCGATGAGGCTCTGAAGATGGGCGATCATATCGTCCTAATGAAGGAAGGGGAGCTGGTTCAATACGATACTACACAGGGTCTGCTTGCCCACCCCCGTAACAGCTTTGTACGCGACTTCATCGGTGCCGATAGCTCCATCAAGCGCTTGGCGCTCATCAGGGTGGAAGAGGTAATGAATGTCGATCCGGCAACGGTCAAGCTGGAGCAGACCGTCTCCGAGGCGAGAGGGGTCATGGAGCAGAATCGCCTGGACAGCATAACAGTTCTAGATGAGAATCGCATTCCCAGAGGCTGGCTCAAATTGGCTGACTTGAATACCGAAACGGGGCGCGTCAGCGACCTAATGAGCGCCCGAGCGCTAGAGGAGATGACAGTGGATGGCTCAATAAGGGTCAGGGATGCACTGGCCAAGATGCTGACTACCGGCCTCAGTCGGCTTTCGGTTGTGGATGAGCAAAATCGTTTCCAGGGTGAGATCACCTTTTCTGCCTTGCAGCAAATATTGGGTAGCGATAAGCAGTTGAGATAGCTTAGATATGGAACCTTTGCTCGACCTGTGGAACTACATATCTCAGCGCTATGCTGAGTTGCTGGGATTGCTCTGGCGGCATCTGGAGCTGGTAGGGCTGGCAACACTGGCGGCGACTTTAATCGGTGTTGGACTGGGTATCCTTATCACCAGGCCACGGTTCAAGTGGTTGGGGCAGTCGGTGATGGCGGTATGCAATGTAGGACAAACAGTGCCCAGCTTGGCCGTCGTTGCCCTGATGTTGCCGCTTCTGGGTATCGGTTTCATGCCAGGGCTCTTTGCCATCTTCATCTACATCTTGCTGCCCATCACCAGAAACACCTACGTTGGCATAAGAGGTGTTGACCCTGCGTTGATTGAGGCTGCCCGAGGCATGGGGATGAGTGCATGGCAGATTCTCATCCGCCTGGAGGTGCCATTAGCAAGCTACATCATCCTGGCCGGCATACGGACTTCCATGGTCATCGCCGTCGGCGTGGCGACCCTGGCCACTTTCATCGGAGCCGGAGGGCTGGGCGACCTTATTGACAGGGGAATCTCCCTGGTCAATACTACTTACATATTGGCGGGAGCTATCCCGGCAGCCTTACTGGCAATTACGATAGAGATCGGCCTGGGCCGGCTGGAAAGGCTGATAACTCCTAGGGGCCTAAGAGTTCGGAGGGAGGTGTGATGGCAAACGAGTCACGGGGGAGGCTAGTAATGGGTGAATCTAAGAAGAGAGGAGGTAGAAGCTGATGAAGAAGATTGCCCTTCTGCTGCTGGCCTTTATGCTGGGCGGCATGCTTACGGTTTCCTGCGTCGGGCCCGCAGGGCTGTCCATAACGGTGGGCTCCAAGGAGTTCACCGAACAAAGGCTTCTGGGGCAAATGATGAAGCTGGTACTGGAGGATGCGGGATGGAGGGTGGATGACAGGACGGGCCTGGGGGGCACGATGATAGCCCGCCAAGCGCTTTTGGGAGGTGACATCGATGTCTATATGGAGTACACGGGTACGGCACTATTGGTCCATCTGGGGCATGAGGAGCCTATAACCGATCCCGATCTGGCTTACCAGACGGTGAGGGATGAAGATCTGGAACAGAATGGTATCGTCTGGCTCCAACCCTCGCTTTTCAACAACACCTATACCGTAATGATGCGCCGCTCCGATGCCCAGGCCTGGGACATAGACAGCATATCCGATATGGCGGCTTATGTTACTGACAATCCCGGCGAACTGACTTTTGCCAGCGGTGCTGAATTCCAGGAGAGGCCGGACGGCTTGCCTGGGGTGGAAGCAACATACGGTTTTGAGTTTCAGAACGTGGTGCAGATGGATGTCGGCCTCACCTACCTGGCTCTGGACGAGGATGAGGTCGAGGTAGCGATGGGGTTTGCCACCGACGGGCGCATCTCTGCCTTTGACTTGGTGAACCTGGAGGACGACCTGTATTTCTTCCCTGTCTACAATGTGGCTCCCACGCTGCGGCAGTCATTCGTCGACCAGCATCCGGAGGTGGAGGACATCCTGAACGGCATAGCACCGCTGCTGGACGCCGAGACCATGCAGCGTTTGAACTACGAGGTAGATGGCGAACACCGGGACGTCGAGGAAGTGGCCCGTGAGTGGCTTGTGGAGGTCGGACTCCTCGAAGAGTAGAGCCGTGGCTCCCCACATGGGCTGGGCAACGCTACGTCTCACTGGGAGGTTTGAGCTATAGCGGCGGCAAAGTACCGGTGCTGGTCTACAGGGAGAGGCCGACGCGGTAGCCGTCCTCCACCGCCTCCCTTATCCCTCGGGGCTCGACGCAGTCACCCACGCAGAAAACCTGGGGAACCCTGCCCTCCACCGAAGCCAAGAGCTCGGTGTTGGGCTTGGCGCCGGCGGCCAGCACTACGGTGTCCGCCTCGACGAGCGTTCTTTCTCCCTCCTTGGTTCTGACGATCACACTGGCCTCGGTGATCTCCTCGTACTCAACTCCGGTGAGTATGGAGACACCCTTGGCCTCCAGTCCCCTTAGAAGAGCTCCTCTCACAGTAGGGCTAACCTTGGTCGCTAGGTTTGGGCCTCGCCTCAGGATGGTGACCCTCTTGCCCTGCTCCGCCAGGTAGGCGGCGGTCTCGCAGCCTACCAGCTCCCCGCCGATGACGGCCACCCGCTCTCCGGTCTCCGCTCCAGCCAGAACCTCGGTAGCCGGAAGAACCTGCCTGCCGTCAACCCCGGGTATCTGAGGGACAAAGGGCATTACGCCGGTGGCCAGCACCACTGCATCCGGTTTGAACTGGTCCAGCAAATCTGCAGTAAACCTTTCCCGCAACCGTAGCTCAACACCCAGCTTGGCCACTTGGCCCGCCAGGTAGCGGCGGAGGGCGTCGAGGGTATCCTTAAACGGCGGCTTGGAGGCGAGGGGCAACTGACCCCCCAGTTCATCATCCCCCTCAAATAGGGTGACCTTATGCCCTCTGAGGGCGGCTACCCTGGCTGTCTCCATGCCCCCGGGCCCGCCGCCCACCACCACCACCCTCTTCGGCCTTTCCGCAGGTTTCAGCTCATACTCCCGCTCCCTACCCAGAGCAGCGTTCACCGTACACCATATCCCCTCCTCTCGGGACATTACGCTGTCGAGACAGGTCCCGCAGTATATGCAAGGGGCGATGTCCTCTCCCCTACCCGATGCTACCTTCTGCGGCACGTGGGGATCGGCGAGGAGAGCCCTGCCCATGGCGATGAGGTCCGCTTTCCCCTCCTGAACGATGCTCTCGCCCAGCTCAGGCGGGATTCGGCTCACGGCGATAACGGGAATGGAGACCACTTTCTTTACTCCCTCTGCCAGGGACACCATCGCTCCTAGTTGTTGCAAAATGGTGGGCTGACGCCCAAGGCGAAGGGCGTGCCCTGAGACATGGATGGCATCGACACCGGCCCTTTCAGCGAGCCGAGTCACGACCTGGGTCTCCTCCAGGGTGATTCCTCCCTCTACCCCAAACTCCGTGGCGCTGATGCGGCACCATAGCGGATAGTCCTTCCCCAACCTCTCCCTGATGGCCTCTATGACCTCCAGCAGCAGTCGAGACCTGTTTTCGACATCGCCTCCGTAAGCGTCCTGCCTCTGATTGGACAGGGGGGAGAGGAATTGGGAGATGAGATACCCATGGGCGGCATGGATCTCCACACCGTCGAAACCCGCTCGCTTCGCTCGCTCCGCCCCTTCACCAAAGCGGGCCACGATCCCCGCGATCTCCGATGGCGTTAGCTCCCTGGGTGTCTCACCCCTCCCTAAGGGGATAGGCGAGGGGCCTACCGGCTGCTGGCCGGTAACGCTGGAGCTGGTCTGCCTGCCCGCATGGTGGAGCTGTATCGCTGCCTTAGCTCCCTGCAGCTTTATGGCCTCAGCCAGCCTACTGAGTTCTGGTATGAACTTATCGTCGTCGATGAAGAGCTGGCGTGAGGTGAACCTGCCGACAGGAGAATCGACGCAGGTGAACTCCACAATGACGAGCCCCACGCCGCCCTTGGCCCTTTCCTGATAGTAGTCTATCATGCGCTGGGTGACGAAGCCTTCCTCCGAGCCGTAGTTGGTGGCCATGGGGGGCATCACCAGCCTGTTCCTGAG
>JBHIBU010000081.1:0-5896 GCA_046759245.1 Dehalococcoidia bacterium
AGGGGTAGCGACCCCAGAAAGGCGGCGCCGTAGAACTTGGTCCTGATCCTGCGGTCAAGAACCAGGATCACCCCTCGGTCGCTCTTGCTACGAATAAGGCGTCCGAAGCCCTGCTTGAACCTTAGAACCGACTGGGGAATGGCGTACTCATTGAAGGGGTCCTCAAAGAGCTCGGAGCGGGCAGCGAACACCGGGTCGTTGGGAACGCTAAAGGGAAGCCTGGCCATAACAAGCACGCTGAGCGCCTCGCCCACCACATCGATGCCCTCCCAGAAGCTTGAGGTTCCCAGGAGAAAGGCCCGGGGATAGGTCTTGAAGGTCTGGAGAAGCTGCCTCGGCGCTCCGTCTATCCCCTGCCCCAAGACAAGGATGCCCTCCCCCTGGAGGGGAGCCCAGATCGCCCCATAGCTTGCCCGTAGTGCCGCATAGGAGGTGAAGAGGGCCATGGCGCGTCCTTTGCTGGCGCGGCATAGGTCTATTAAGGCTTGCTCCACAGCCTGTTGATAACCCGGTTGACCAGGCTCCGGGATGTCCTCGGGGATATAGACCATCGCCGAGTTCATATAATCAAAGGAGGAGCCGAGGAGGAGCTCCCTGGCCTCCGTTAACCCCAGCCGCTCCTTTATGTACTCGAAGTTGCCCTCGGTGCTCAATGTGGCGCTGGTGAGCAGAATGCATTCCTTCTGGGAAAAGAGACAGTCCTCGAGAATCGCACCCACGTGAAGCGGCGCCGCACATAAGCTGAGGGTGTTCCTCAAGGAGGCCCAATAGATATTGTCCTCTTCTGGGGAGGCAATGGCAGCGTTTATCTCATGGCGCAGCTCCCCGCTGCGATGGAGCAAGGATGAAAGCTCTATCATCAGGTTTTCGTAGTCCAGGATGTTAGCATCGGGTAAAGGCTCAAGCATAGAATAAAGGCGGCTCAGCCCGGCCTCGATGTTTTGTAGCGCCAGGCTAAGGTTTTCCCAGGCAAGCGCAACACGGCTCCACCCCGGCTGGGCGCGAACCGCTCCGGTGAGGCGCAACCGACGCTCATACTCCCTTTGATCCTCAGCATGAGCCTCCAGAAAACGCCAAAAGGCATCGAAGAAAGCCAAGACGCGATCCCTACAGCCCTCCACCATGTTGTGAACGCCCTGAGCCAGCTCCTCTATTTCCTTAACGCTGGAAGGGGAATGGGTGCTTCCTCTGAAGTGGGCGCCAAGCTCGAAAACAAGCCCCCTGAGATCCCCCTCCACCCTTTCGCTGAGGCGGTTCAGATAGCCACTCAGGTCGCGCTCCGCAACCTCGAAGCCCCACTGCCCTGTGGCCTCCTCCTCGAGATGGTGTGCCTCATCGATGATGAGATGACCGAAGTTGGGCAGGACCTTGCTCCCAGCGGCTATGTCAGAGAGCAACAGGGCATGGTTCACAATGATAAGGTGAGCGCCCTCCGCTTTTCGCCTCGCCCCATAGAGGAAGCAACTGCCCCTCTTTTGATAGATACATTGAGCGCCAAGGCAGCTCTCACCCTGGGCGCAGACCCTGTTCCAGAGCGCTGTTTCTCCTCCCCTCATCGCTATCTCAGCCCGATCCCCGCTTTGGGTCTGGGCAACCCAAACCAGGGTGCGCAGCAGAAACTTGACCTCATCAAGGGGCAGAGCCTGGCTCCTCCGCAACAAATTCCAGCGCCTCAGGCAGAGGTAGTTACCGCGTCCTTTAAGCTGGGCATAGCGCAAGCCCTCGAAGTGGCCTCCCAGCGCCTTTATCAAATCCGGGATGTCCTTGCCCATAAGCTGTTCCTGAAGGTTTATGGTATTGGTGGAGATGACAATAGGGACATTGTTTCCCAGGGCGAAAAAGATGGCTGGTAAGAGATAGGCGATGGACTTGCCCGTTCCCGTGCCCGCCTCCACGATGAGGTGCTGGCTGTTGTTCAAGGCCTCAGCCACCGCTTGCATCATCTCCACCTGCTCCGGGCGATGCTCAAAGCCGGGGATAACCTGTGCCATCAAGCCCTCGGTTCCAAGCATCCCCGTTAGCCTTTCCAGGTCCAAGGGCTTTCGAGAAGGGACAGGGGTGAGCTTCTTTCCTTCTTCACCCTCTTTCTGCTCTTTATCAAGGACATTGAAATCCACCTCCTCCGAGTTGAATTCAATTACCTTAGAGGAAGCATCGCTCACCTTTTCCTCCTCTATGCGGCGAAAAAGGCGAGCCAGAGGCCAATCTGTGGCCCCGGTCAGCCGAACGATCTCGGCGATGATAGGGATGTCCAGCTCATAGGCCTTATCGAGCAGGGCTGTGAAAGCCTCCTTCGCCACCATAGCGTCGGGGAGGGCACGATGGCGAAGGGGGGCGTGGATGCCAAGCCTTTCCGCCACCGCGGAAAGGCCATATTCGGAGAGGGTAGGCAGAAGGATAGTGGCCAGCTCAAAGGTATCGTAGATAGGGTTCGGCAGGCTAACCCCCTTCTCCAAAAGGAAGCTCAGGTCAAAGGCGACGCTTTGCCCCACAATGGGGTAATCGCCAAGGAAGGAGACCAGGTCTCCGAGAACCACGGCTAAAGGGGGGGCAGCATCCACATCCGACTGCGCGATCCCCGTGAGCACCTGAATGCGATAGGGCAGGGAGCGATAGGGCTTCACCAGGGTGTGAAAGGTTTCGAGGATGTCATTCCCCTGAAACTTGACCGCCCCTATCTCAATGACCTCGTCGCTCTGGGGGTCAAGCCCGGTGGTCTCCAGGTCGAGGGAAACATAGGTCTCGCTCATAAGCCTCATCACCCAGGGGACGCTTCGCTGTTACCGGGGATGATCTCGCCGCTGGGAAGCCTCTGAGCAGGATAGAACCTCCCTGCCTTGAGCTCAGCGATGAGATCGCGCTCGTCCCTGATCTCCCTCTCAAAAACGGTGCAAAAGCAACCGATACCGTGCGTCGAGTGAGCATCGCTTCCTGCGGTGCCCCTCAAACCCAGCCTCCTCGCCACCTGGAGAGCCAGGGAGTTCTCCCTTTCAGTGCAACAGCCATTAAGCACCTCGATCTCATCGACCACACCCAGGATGGGGAGGGTGATGGCCTCCTCGGAAACTTGTGACCAACTGCGTACCGGTTTTAGCCTTAGCTCTTCGGGGTCAAAAAACCTTCGAAAGGGGTGCACCGCGATGAGAAAGCCGCCTATCTCGTCGGCGATGCGGCGTAACTGGCTTGCCTTATGAATCCCAGAGATATATCTATCCAAACCCAAAATAACGATATGCCCAACATCCGTCTCCACCTCCATCCCCCCTACAATGACGACATCGTGGTCGGAGGTAAACCGCTCCAGCTCCTCCCTGCCCCAAGCGGAGTTATGCTCGGTGACACAGGCCCCATCAAGCCCTCTCCTTTCCACATCCTCAATCAATTGAGGCAGAGATAGGAGGCTATCATATCCTCCTTTGGTGGTATGGACATGCAAGTCGATAACCATTTCGTCAGTAACCCGATTCTACTGTAAGAAGGGGAAAAAGCGGGGCAATATCCACCATCCCAAATAGGCCAAAACAAAAGTTCTCGGCAGGTGTCCGGCAAGGGTGGCCAAAAGGAATTTCCAGTAGGGATACCTCAGCGTTCCGGCGGCGATGCCCACCAGATCGAAAATAAGGAAGGGCATTAGGGCGAAAATAAATATGGTAACAGCGCCATAGCGCCTCATCCAGTCCTCTGCCCTATTATACCTCTGCGAGTATCCTTGCCCAATCGCTATTCTCCCCCCGTAACCAACAAGGTATGAGGTGAATTCCCCCAGCGACCCCCCCAGCCAAGCTGCGATGGCAACCCAAGCTGGGTTAAACATGGCAGCGGCGAGGACAACCACCACAAAACCGGGAGCCGGGAAAATGACTGTGGTGCTGGCGAGGAAGGTGCTCAGAAAAACACCCACATAACCATAAGAGGCGATGGCATCCACATCGAGGCCTCTGGTGACAAGCACGATAGGTATGGCAAGAAGGCAAAGAAGGCAGAATATCAGAATCCCCTTCGTCACCCAACTGCCCGGCATCAGCAGCCGAGCTTCGTCAAGCAGGCTGCCTGAAGAGGAGTCCCGCTTCAAAGTACTTTTAAGGTCTCGCCACAGTCTGAACAAGATAGGCTTCCATTCCCTCCCGTTTAAGGGAGCTATATAGCTCCTCTCCCCGACTCTTGTCCTTCACCAGGGTGAAAAGGGTAGGACCTGAGCCAGCGAGGTGAATATTATCGGCACCGCGGTCGGAAAAACGCTGCCAATACCCCTCAAGCCCGGGGAAGGCGGCGAAGGCAACCCCCTCAAAGGTGTTGAACAGGGAGGAGCTAGGAATCTCGCCCCCTTGGTGAAGGAGCTCGACCATCCTCTCGCTGAATTGCCCTTGGCTGAAGTGGGATGGATTCAGGGAGGCATAGAGCCTCTCCGTCTTATTATAGGGAACATCGATATCTGGCTTGAGCAGGACAACCCAAGATGGGGGCAGGGAAGGCAGCGGGGTTATCCTCTCACCGCGCCCCTGCCCTAAGGCGGTGCCCCCGTAAAGGAAGAAGGCGGCATCGGAGCTAACCCTCGATGCCAACGGGAGCAATTGGTCCAGCGATAGGCCCAATTCCCAAAGCTCATCGAGGGCTCGCAGGGTGACGGCGGCATCGGTGGCGCCACCGCCCAAACCTGCGGCGATAGGGATACCCTTCTTGAGGGAGATCGATGCCCCCTTCCCAGAGCCGGCGGACGCCTGAAGCAACATTGCCGCTCTCACCGCCAGATTGTCCAAGGAACCTAGGCTCGGATGATCGCAGTGAAGGCTTATCCCTTGCTGCTCCTCAAAGCAAAGGGTGTCTCTGAGGTCGATGGCCTGAAGGACGGTAGCGACCTCATGGTAGCCATCGGCTCGCCTGCCCAGAACCTCAAGGGTCAAGGTGATCTTTGCATAGGCGGAGATGGTTAGCATTGCCTTTCAGTGCCCTATAGACCCTAGCCCACTCCTCAAGGCTTAGCGTCTCAGCACGACGCTTTTGGCTTATCCCAGCTCTAGCGAGCAAGGCAGCAGCATCCCCTGGCGTTATCTTAAGACCCTGAGCTAGGGAATTGCGAAGCTGCTTGCGGGGCGCGGAGAACCCGCCACGAACCACCTCAAAGAACCTGGCCACATCCTCTACCTCCACTGCGGGATGGTCATAAAGCTCGATGCGCACGATAGCGGAGTCCACCTTGGGCAGAGGGTAGAAGCTTCGCGCGGGCACATAGTCCACAATAGCGGGCCTGGCGTAAAATTGCACACTGACGCTCAACAGGCTCATCTTACCGGGCTGGGCCACCATGGCCTGAGCCACCTCCTTTTGTATCGTAACCACCATCGTCTTCGGCTTGAACGATGCCTCCAAAAAGTGGCGCAGCACCGCGGAGGCAATGTAGTAAGGGAGGTTGGCCACAACCTTGTACGAGGCTTCAAGGCCACCCTTTGCCGCTTCGATTAGACTTTTGGGGTCGCTCTCTAAAACATCGGCGCTAATGATAGTGACATTCGCTAGCGGAGCGAGAGTCTCGTCCAGGGCGGAAGCCAGCTTGGGATCGACCTCAATAGCGATAACCCAGCCCGCTCTCCTCGCCAGTTCCCTGGTCAATATGCCAAGACCAGGCCCCACCTCGACCACGGTATCGAAGGGGCTAAGCTCTGCTGCTGAGACGAGACGCCTGAGCACACTATCATCGATGAGGAAATGCTGCCCTAATCCCTTCTTGGCACGAAGGTCAAGTCGACGAAGTTGTTCCTTGGTTTGACGAAGGAGCAAGGGCTCACTCCTTGCCTTTAAAGCATGGCATATCCACCGTTAACGCTGACTGTTTGACCCGTTATGTGATTGGCCCGATCTGAGGCCAAGAAAACCACCATATTTGCCACATCCTGGGGCG
>JBHIBU010000082.1:0-5858 GCA_046759245.1 Dehalococcoidia bacterium
CTGGTGACCCCGTTCTTACCAAGAACGTGCTCTACCACTGAGCTATGTGGGCCTTTTTAATTCCCGTGGCGGGGGTAGGATTCGAACCTACGTAGCCCTTTCAGGCGGCAGATTTACAGTCTGCTGGTATTAGCCACTCACCCACCCCGCCTTTTTTCGAACCTTGCCGCCCATCTGGGCAGAAGCGTTCTATCGCTATCCCCGGCACAGCCCGAGAGCGGATTCGAACCGCTACCCTACCGATTACAAGTCGGTTGCGCTACCGTTGCGCCACTCGGGCTTTTTCGAACTAAGCCCTTTCGCTTAAAGCCTCGGAATTCCGTAAATACTTTATAAAAAATATTGAGGCGTCGTATTAAATTATCATCTTTCGTCAAGCTTGTCAATATTAATTTCCGCCCCCCTTATCAAATAGCGCCCCATCTGCTATACTTTGAAGCTGGAGAACAAAATAGCAGGCTTATTAGCTTTTGCCATAGGAGGACCAGATGCCAGCAATCGCTGTTATTGGCGGCCAATGGGGAGACGAGGGGAAGGGGAAGATCGTTGACCTCCTTGCGGAAAAGGTGAACATGGTGGTGCGTTTCTCCGGGGGGAATAACGCGGGGCACACCGTAATTAACCCCTGTGGTGAGTTCAGGATGCATCTCGTCCCCTCGGGTATATTCCACCCTGAAGTTACCTGCATCATCGGCAATGGCGTGGTCATCGACCCTGCGGTGCTCCTTGAGGAAATCGATGAGCTAAAAAAGCCCGGTGTGGAGGTGAGCAGGCTCTTCATTAGCGACCGTGCTCATTTGATTATGCCCTATCACACCCTTCTCGATGGCCTGGAGGAGGAATCGCGGGGTGGAGGCGCTCTGGGGACGACGAGGAAGGGGATAGGTCCCTGCTATATGGATAAGGCCGGCCGGCTGGGGATCCGCAGCGGAGATCTCCTGGAGATGGAGGCCTTTTACGAGAGGCTTCGCTTTGTCCTGGACCACAAAAACCGCATCCTGACTAGGGTCTATGAGGTGAATCCTCTATCTTTGGAGGAAATCTATGATAGTTACTGCCACTATGGGCAACTTCTTGCCCCTTTTATAAGGGAAACCGATTTGATGGTGGAGGAAGCACTAGAGAAGGGGGAGATAGTATTGCTGGAAGGGGCGCAGGGAACAATGCTGGACATCGACTTTGGCACCTACCCCTATGTTACCTCCACCTCCTCCAGCGTTGGGGGCGCTTGCTCCGGGCTGGGGCTGAGCCCGGTGAAAATCGACAGGGTCATCGGTGTGTTTAAGGCCTACACTACCCGGGTGGGGAGTGGTCCCCTGCCCACTGAGCTCTTCGATGAGACCGGGGAGCTTATCAGGGAGCGAGCCCACGAGTATGGCACCACCACAGGACGCCCCCGCCGCTGTGGCTGGTTCGACGCTGTGGTCGGTCGCTTCAGCGTCCGAATCAATGGCTTCTCCGGGACTGCCCTCACCCGCCTCGATGTCCTCGATGCCTTGCCCTCGCTCAAGATATGCACCGGCTACAAAGTTGACGGGAATACCTTGCAAAATCCCCCCTCAAACTCTGGCCTCCTGGCGAGGTGTGAACCGATCTACGAGGAGCTTCCCGGTTGGCAGAGCGATATCAGTGGGCTTCGTCGCTTTGAGGATTTACCTGAAGAGGCCCTCTCCTATGTGAGGAGGGTGGAGGAGCTTCTAGCCTGCCCCATCGACATCATCTCAGTAGGTCCTCGCCGCGAGCAGACCATTGTGGTGAGAGAAGTTATACACTGAGCCTCCAGGTCCCCTTTTCCACCTCATGCCACCCCTTCTCCCGCAGGAAGACTTGGGTGAACCTGTGGAGCCAGCTGGTGAAATAGGGGAAGTTGATCCTCAGCGCTTCTTTTATCGCAGGGTGGTCGCTCTCCCTCAGCCTCTCCAGGCAGTGGTCCACACTCACCCTGTCCTTGCCAGCAACTACCTCCTCCAGCCGAGAGAGGAGCGCCCTCTCCTTTTCCTCGTAGTCCGATATATAATCGATGATCTTCTGCTCGCCCTCTAGGGGAAGGAAATGACCTCCCCCCAGGTAATCGATCCCCTCCACCGTCACCAGGGCTTTGAGCTTGGCTATGCTTTGGAGCAGTGAATCGATGCTGCCCTCCATCTGATTGGGGTTCACATACCACACTAGGTCGCCAGGGAAGACCGCTTTTTCGCCCTTCAGGTATATGGATAAGGAGTCCGGCGAGTGCCCCGGCGTTGACAGCAAATGTGCTGCCCCCACCCTCCAGCCCCCGAAAGGGACGCCACCAAAATCGAATTCCTCCCCATCAGCCTCCCCCAGCCACTGCGCCTTTTGAAGCCCCATGTCTACCTCGATAGAGACAGCGGGGCTTTCCATGAAACGCTGCATATCCCCTTTTGCCACCTCAGGGATGCAATAGTGAACCTCGGGGAATCTAGGCCAAAGTTCCTCTATGATCACCCCATTGCCGGAGTGATCGAGATGCCAATGGGTGTTCAACAGATAAACTGTCTCAGCCTCTGAAAATCGTGTCGTCGCTTCCAGTAGCTGGGTGCGATGAAGGCCGCCCAGCCCGGGATCTATGATGTATAGGGTGCGCCCCTGCAGCGCCAAATAGGAATTTGAGCACCAGCTATTTTCCGTCTGCCACCAGTTCACATTTGGAATTTGGATGCCGGGAACAAACTCTATCCTTGACATTTCTATATGTCTCCAAGCTCTACAAGAATCACAGCCACAATGGGATTGCTGAGATACGGCGTCAAGTTCGAAAAAATCAAGGCTTTGCCGCGAAAGGGAGATCGATGCCATAGTTCTTGAGCGTCGCCTCTATCAGCGCCGCCGACTTCTCATCGGGCTCGGTGAGGGGCAGGCGAGGCTTGCCCACCCGAAAGCCCAAATGGTTCAGGGCGTATTTCACCGGGATGGGGTTGGAGACGACGAAGAGGGCATTAATTAGGGGGAGCAGACTGTGGTGGATCTCGGCAGCCTGGCTTGCCTTGCCGGCGAGGAACTTCTCCATCATCCCCCTGATCTGGGCACCGACAAGGTGGGAGGCAACGCTAACCACGCCATAGCCTCCCAGAGCTAAAATGGGCAATGTATCGCTGTCGTTGCCACTATAGAGGAGGAAGTCTTGACCCGCGCCATCGATGATCTTGGCGATCTGATCCAGATTGGCGCTGGCCTCCTTTATGCCTATGATGTTATAGATCTCGCTCAGCCTGATCACCGTCTCAGCGGCGAGGTTGGTCACCGTTCTACTGGGCACATTATAAATGATGCAGGGCAGGCTGGTGCCCTGGGCGATGGTCTTGAAGTGCTGGAAGAGCCCCTCCTGAAGCGGCTTGTTATAATAAGGAACGACGAGCAAGATGGCGTCGACACCTATCGCCTCCGCCTCCTTGGTCAGCTCCACGCTCTCAGCGGTGCTATAGCTGCCGGTGCCGGCCATCACCGCGCCACGGGTGCCCACCGCCGCCTTAACCTCAGCGAAGAGACGCAGCTTCTCCTCCTTAGTGAGCGTAGGGGACTCCCCTGTAGTTCCAGAGACCACCAATCCATCGCTTCCTGAGTCCAATAGGGCGAGGGCGAGCCTCTTCATCTGGTCATATTCAACCCTGCCCTCTACATCGAAAGCGGTTACCATGGCGGTAAACAATCGGCCAAGCTTTACCACTATATCCAGCCCCTTTCGATCATCGTCTCAGCGATCTGAATGGCATTGAGGGCTGCTCCCTTTCTGAGGTTATCGGCAACCACCCACATCGCCAGTCCGCAGCTATGTGATGCGTCGCGGCGGATACGCCCCACGAAGACCTCGTCTGAGCCGGCCATCGACCAGGGTTGAGGATAAAGGCTTATATTGGGTTCATCCAGCACCTTGACCCCGGGCGCCTCGGCAAGGATACGCCGTGCCGTCTCTGGTGACATCGGCTCGCTGAACTCGATATGGATCGCCTCGCTGTGACCGATAAAAACGGGGACCCGGACACAGGTGGCAGAGATGGCCATCTCCTCGGCGTGCATGATCCTTTTGGCCTCCTCAACCATCTTCCACTCCTCCTTGGTATAGCCATTGTCGAGGAAGAGGTCGACCTCGGGGAGCAGATTGAAGGCGATCTGGTGGGGGTAGACATGAGGGACCACGCTGCGCCCCTCCAGCACCATCCTCGCCTGCTCGCTCAATTCCTCCATGGCAGCAGCGCCGCTGCCTGATACCGCCTGGTAGGTGTCCACGATGACCCGCTTGACGGGGTTGACCCGGTGCAGGGGATAGAGGGCGACCACCATCTGAATGGTGGAGCAATTTGGATTGGCAATGATCCCTTTGTGATCCTTTATGTCCTCAGCATTGACCTCAGGCACCACCAGGGGGACCTCTGGGTCCATCCTGAAGGCGGCGCTATTATCGATGACCAGCACCCCGGCGCGCGCCGCTATCGGGGAGAAATGATTGCTGATCTCAGCGCCCGCGGAAAAAAGGGCGATGTCCACATGCTCAAAGGACTGAGAGGTGATCTCCTTGACCTCCACCTCCTCATGATTTACAAAGATCTTCCTCCCTGCGGAGCGATCCGAGGCAAGAAGGCGTATCGAGCTCATGGGAAAATTCCGCTGCCCCAGAACCTTGATAAACTCCTGCCCCACCAGTCCCGTGGCGCCAACAATGGCAACATGGAACCCTTTCATCACCATCTCCTACAAGCCCAACAAAGTTTCCAGACCATAAATTAGTCCTTTAACCCCGACCACCCTTTTGATGGCCATGATCACCCCAGGCATGAAGGATTCACGGCTAATCGAGTCGTGGCGTATTGTCAGCGTCTGACCTAGTGCCCCCAGGATCACCTCTTGATGAGCCAAAAGACCGGGGAGGCGCACACTATGCATCCCTACCCCTTCCATCTGGCCACCCCGGGTGCCAGCGAGGCTTTCCTTCTCCAGCGGAGGGTAATAAAAAGGCTTGCCCCGCGCCTCCACCATCGCCCTGGCGGTGGCAAGGGCCGTCCCAGAAGGGGCATCGGCCTTACCCTCGTGGTGCTTCTCGATAACCTCGGCATAATCGAAATATCTTGCCGCCAATTTTGCCAGATGAATCATCAGCACCGCCCCCAGGGAGAAGTTTGGAGCCACTATGGCACCGACATCGCCCTCGCGGCACTGTCTCTCGATCTCCCCAATATCCTCGGCGGAGAGACCGGTGGTTCCAATAACAATGTTAACGCCCTGCTTTGTGGCGAGGCGCACCGCGGGCATGGTGGCCTCACGGATGGTGAAGTCCACTAAAACATGGGCACGGCAATGGGCGAGAACATCCTCCAGATTGGAGGAGAAAGGGATCTCGCCCCCGCCAGCGGGCAGAGAAAGGCGATCCCGGTCAGCTTTCAGGTCAACGGCGCCGACAGCCTCAAGCTCTGCGTCCAGGTAGAGGGCCTTCAGCACCTCTTGCCCCATCCTGCCCAAAGCCCCGTGCACTAAAACCTTTATCGGCTCCATCGGTCGATTCCCTTTACTTTAGGCTATTTCCCCTGGGTGTGGTAACAAGTCCGCGACAGAATAGGTGAGAGGAGCGGGCTCTCTATCGGGGCCGCTCCGCCTCGGCGATCACGTAAATGACGTGATCCGGGGCGGCATTCAGGATGCTGTGGATCTTGACCCCAAAGTGCCCGGCTATCTCGTCTTTCTTGGCTAGTGCCTTGAAGAGTGATGGTCCCATCTCCGGGTGGTAGCCGGGACAGTGTGCGCTGTCGTGAACTAAGGTGACGTGGAACAACATGGCGCCTCCTTCGTAGGGGAAGTGTCGCTTTAGACCTATCAGCCATTTCTCAGCCCTTGATCAAGGCCTCTGT
>JBHIBU010000083.1:0-5793 GCA_046759245.1 Dehalococcoidia bacterium
AGTTAGCGCAAGATTCTCCCGCTTCCCTAGCGATAGACGAAATCTGCGATAGCATCGTTAAATCGCAGCCGGCCTAAAAGTCTAAAGGAACCGTTAGCCAAGCAATCTGATGGCGTTGAGGCGGTGATGGGGTGAGAAAAGAAAGGGGGTGAGCGTATAGTCACAAAATTCTCAATTCATGGCCACAGATGACGAATCCGAATAACAGAGGAGGTAAAAGATGGTCACAGGATTACCGGAGGGAAAGGTTTATAAATTGCCCCTCGACGTTGAGGACCTGTATACAGGGCTGGAAGGTATTGGGGTAGGACCGAGGTTTGTTCGGCACTACCGCAAGGGGGAGTGGCACCTCGAACTAGGCGGGCCAAAGCACGAATATACAAGCTTTCTCTACGCAGATGTAGTGCTGGACGCCGATAAGATTGAGGATGGAAAGGTAGAGCTGATCGGGCCTGAGATCAACGAGATACCGCCGGAGACCAGCCTTCCCTTCGCTTTGTATGTCAAGGTTCAGGGTCCTGGGGTGGTCCCAGAGCTCAGCCCGCTTATAGAGAGGTTTGCCATGATGGGCATCCTCTACCTCGAGGGGTTGATGATCAACGGCAGCCGGGCTACCACGTGGATAAGACTGAGCAAAAAGATGGCCCCCAAGCTCAGCTTTAAGCTGATAGGCCAGGCTATCCGTGCGGCGCTTATGGCGTCGGCTCCAATAATACTGGCAGTCGAAGTTAAGTGGGTGATTGGCACCCCGGAGGTAGGAGGAAGGGACAAGATTGAGGAGCTGATGAATGAGGTCAGTCCGGTATGGCACGGTGTGGATGCTAAACTTATGGCAATTAAGGATGAAGATGTTGACACCTTCTACGCCTGCACCGTATGCCGGCTCATCGCCCCCAACCATGTATGTGTCATTAGCCCCGAGCACCTCGCCTTTTGCGGCATCGTGAATTACATGGGGGCCCAAGTTATCAACGCCCTAGACCCCTCAGGATGGTCCTTTGCCTTCCCCCGAGGGGAAGTGATCGACTCCGACCTGGGCGCGTACAGCGGCATCGACGAGATGCTTCCCGCGAAGTCTGGCGGCGTGCACAAGCACTTCAATATCCACAGCGCGATCAAGTACCCCATGACCAATTGTGGCTGTATGGAGGCGGCAGCCTTCTACATCCCCGAAGTCGATGGCATAGGGGTTATCCAGCGGCGATATACCGGGCTAACCCCCCTGGGTATCAACTTCGGCAAGATCGCAGCCATTATGAGCGGAGGGATTCAGAACCACGGCTTCAAGGGGCTCGCTGTGGGATCTATGAAGTATCCCAAGTTCCTCAGGGGAGATGGTGGTTGGAACCGAGTAGTATGGATGCCCAGAAGCCTGAAGACGGAGATCGCCGATTGGATCCCTGAGGAAATCTATCAGAAGATCGCTACCGAGGAGGACGCCATCGACGTCAACGACCTGAAGGCGTTCTTGAAGCGAGTGAACCATCCCGTGACACAGCTATATTGGAAGGAAGGCGTGCCTCAACCCATAGCGCTGCCCCTCCCAGGTGAAGACTGGTCTGAATAAAAGGCCAGCGCTGTAGAACAGACAGCCCAGGGGGATATGGTCTGCTGGGCAAGAAACTACCGTCCTTGGGAAGGGGGAGAGAGTTTGCTTGGGCAAGAGATCGCTGCGCTTGTTCACAAGATAGGGGCGGAGGAATTCAGCCGGGGCATCTTTGACGGTATTCAAGTTGATGATGCTCAAAAAGATGCTTTGCTCACCAGCCTGTACAGTGGTCGCCATATCCTTATCCTCGGTCCTCCCGGGTGTGGCAAGACCACCTTGGCAAAGAGGGTGGCTGGCATCCTGAACGAAATCGAGGTGGTGCAGGGATGCCCTGTGAATTGTCCGCCCCAAAACCCTACGTGCCCCTGGTGTCTCGAGGCCAAGGCTCAACACCGCCCCTTGGAGAGCCAACTTCTCCCCGGCGGGGAGAGGGTAAAGAAGGTGCAGGGGAGCGGGGGGCTAACCCCTCAGGATCTTATCGGAGACCTCGATTCCGAGGTTGCCTCTCGCTTGGGTATTCACTCCCCTGGCGCTTTTATCCCCGGTAAGCTGCTGCGAGCCAATAGGGGAATTCTACTCATCGACTTTGTCGACAGAGTCCCGGAAAGGGTGTTAAATGTGGTCCTCTCTGCTCTGCAGGATGGTGCCATAACCATTGGGGCCTATGATGAGGTGATTCCACTGGATGTACTAGTGGTGGGCACCGGCAGTGAGCAGGCACTGCAAACCTTGCCCTTAGATATAGTTGACTGTTTTGACATCGTTAACCTCCACTACGGGTCTGATCCAGGCGCCGAGAAGCAGTTAGTTCTTGACCACTTCGAGCGGGAATGGCAGGCGGGATGGAGGAAGGAAATGCTGCCTGAAGCCGCTATGGATAGAGTGGTCCACATCGTGAACCGAACAAGAACGCATAGCGATGTAGAAAGAGGCGTGAGCCCCCGGGGAACGATCAAGTATGCTGTGCTGTTGGCTTCTCTCCACGAGCTGCAAGGGGACCATGAAGGGGACTGGCTCCGCGCGGCAGCACACATCTCTCTGCCTCACCGCCTTACGCTGGCCCCCGAGACTGACCTAGAGGGGAAAAGGGCACAGATCGTCAACGATATTGTTGATAGGGTGACGGGAGTGAAGGGGGAAGAAGAGGAGGTGATGACCCTTTCCAAGGAGGATGTCCTGGCCCTGGTAGAGGAGATTGTCAGGGTAGATGAGTTCAGGGAAGCGCTCAAGTATGGCGATTTCGCTCTGTTGCTGAGAAGGGTTCAGCGTTATTCTGACTCTAAGCTAGCTGAGACCGTTAGAGAAGCGATGGAACGACTAGAGGAGCTTTACCCTGAACGATTTAGGTCGGACAATCTCACCGATGATCTCCTGATAAGCATTGAGGACGCAAGGAAAAGGCGTATGGTGATCGACAAGATTAAAAGGGATTTGGAGGCGGAAGCGCTAGCGGAGACCTTAGGCTTCCTTGAGCGGCAGGAGCTTTTGCAGCGCGGGACAACAGGTTGGGAACTAAGCCGAAGGGGCATAACCTTCCTTCTGGAGAAGCTGGCGCCAAAGGTGTGGCAGAGTATCTACACCTATGGATATGGAAAGCACTCCACGGGCAGGAAGTTGACCGCCGGCGAGGGCAGGGTGGTAGGCTTACGGCGCTACCGCTTCGGAGACCGCTATCGAGACATCTCCCTCAGGGATACGATAAGGGAGGCGGTGCGTAATCGAAGGCAAGATTTGACCAAGCAAGATATTATGGTCAGCACTAAGGATATCCGGGTTAAGATGGATATCGTCCTGGTGGTGGATCTCTCAGGAACGATGCGTCAGCTTGATAAGCTGTGGTATGCCAAGGAGAGCGCTATCGCCTTGTCACTAGCAGCAGCGCACAGCGGAGATAGAGTGGGGGTAGTCTCCTTTTCCAACCTGGCTGATATTGTTGCAGATCTCACAACCAACCCCCATCACGTGACGAGGCACGTAATCGACCTGCAATTACATGAAAATGCCTTCACCAACATTGGCTACGGGATTTTGAAGGGTTGTAAACTTTTTGCCCGCCATCGGGGAGGGCGCGCCAGTCGCCATATGATTCTCGTGTCTGATGGGGATGCCACCGCGCCACACCCCTCCCCTCAAAAATACGCCCTGAGGCAGGCCGCCAGCGCGGCAAGAAGGGGGATCACCATCTCTTGCGTCTGCATCAACGAGGAGTCAACGGACCCGGACTTGATGAGGAGGATATCAAAGGCTGGTAAGGGGAGGTTCTATTTTGTAGGTCCTGAGGGTATGACGGGGGCACTGCTAAAGGAAAAGCAAGCCATCAGTTTTGCCTATTAGGAAGAATTAGAGGCTTTGGCAGTCTCAAAAAAATCGTGGGAGGTAATGCAAATGACTACTGAAGTGAAGCTTTGCAGCCTTTGTGGCAAGAACGAGGTGTCTGTTAACTGCGAGGTATGCGGCATCCCAATGTGTGACATGTGTGTCAAAAAAGTGCTGTGGCAGGAAGCGAGCCTCGCTGCTCACGTTAAACCGGGGGTATATCTATCCCCATTGCGTCCTGGGCAGAAGATAATAAGGACGTGCCCTACGTGCATGAAAGAAGCGGAGTTTTACGAGGGCGAGTATTACTAGGCAGGGGTAGGCACCAAGATCTTTGAAAGGAGGAATCCCGTGCAAGAGGAGAAATTTATCGTTCAGGTTGGCCCGACAGCGGTAGATGTGAGAACGCTGGTTCGGGACATTCGGGGGGTTGAGGACATAGTGATTGAGGCGGTTAGGGATGATTGGTCAAACCATCGACTTAAGATTTTCAACCAGAGGATTTACCCCTTCGCCGAGGCCGCTGACATAGCGGAGTGGGACCACTTCCTCCTCGGGAGGTATCCCCCTTTGTACACCATGCCCGAGGGGTGTTGCAATGACTGCGTCCAGGGTCCTTGCCCTCTCGAAGGGGCCAAGGGGAAGTGCGGCCTGGAGACCGAAGCCTATCAGGCCAAATTGAGCCTGCGCACCGCCTGCAAGGGCTGCCTGAGCCAGATGATTGACACCCGTGACCTTTTGAACTATGCGCTCAAGGTATTTGGCAAAGACAAGCCCGTGGGCTTTGGCAAGTCTACTGGCAAAGCTGATTTGAGCAGCATTGGCTTGCTCACCGGCCAGTTCCTGAAAACCCTGGGTGACCTTGATCGGGCCCAGTCCTATGGCGAGGACCAGCTAAACAAGCTCATCCTCGCAAGCTACATAGGCTCGGGAACGGTGACCGAGTTTGAAGAGATGGTACTTCATGCCGGCTCCCTCCTCTTCCTCACCGAGAATGTGGCTGAATTCATAAAGGCGAGTTGTTTCCCCTTTACCAATGCGGGCGACCTTACCCAGATGGAGTTGACAAGTTATCCTCCGCCCACTTATAGTGCTGGATTGGGGTCTGTGGAGTCCGGGAAGCCTGTGCTCGCCTTCGTTGGCGACAGTTTCCTGCCAGCCTGGGTAGCGTTGAACCTTCTCCAGGAGAAGGGTCTCACAGAGCAGATAGAGTTGGTGGGCATAGGGCCCGCAGGCGATGATGCGATACGCTTCTCTGATAGGTTCCGCAATGTAGGCCCCATCATGCAGGCCAAGAAGATAATCAGGGGTGGCCTAGCTGATGTCATTGTGGCCAGCACCGCCTGCATAAACCTGGATATTTTGAGTGAGGCAAAGCGGGTGGAGAGCAGGGTGATCTGGGTTGGCCGGGAGCAGGGCCTGGGGCTGCTTGACCGCACGGACGACCCCGCCGACCAGATCGCCAGCGACCTGATTGGAGGTGCCGCAGGGGCCTGGATTCGCGACCAGGAGAAGGCCGCCGAGGTGGCGGTGAAGGCGGTGCAGGGCGTCAGGCGCAGGGGCGATTACGTTTTGTCCGAGGAAAGGGTTAGGGCAGAGGCGGCCAAGTGCCGTGATGATTGTGACCTCTGCTGGACCGTATGCCCTAATAGCCTGCTCCTGAATAAGGCGGTGAAGAGGATAAAGGTAGAAGGACCCCCAGCCCTGTCAGGGCCTGTCATGTCAGAGGTGGAGAAGGGGTGTTTCTTCTGCGGGAAATGTGAAGAGGCTTGCCCCGCCAACATTGCGCTGCTCGACCTGCTAGTAGCGGCTCAACAAAAGCGGGCACCCCAGGATAACTTCGTGATGCGGGCGGGGAGGGGGGTGCTGTCTATCCAGGAGGCAGTGACCATGGCCTTTTCGCTGGCGGGCAATTTAGTTGGGTTTGC
>JBHIBU010000084.1:0-5711 GCA_046759245.1 Dehalococcoidia bacterium
GGGGAACGAGAGGGGCTAACCCGAGTTGCCTCCCAAGTTTTAGAGGAACTCAACGTTAAAGAGATAGGCTTTTTCGAGGACGAGGTGGAGTTGGGCGAAAAGGGCTATGCTCTAGCCACAGAGGGTGGCTATGCCGTTGCCATCACCACCGAGATCAGCCCTGAGCTTGCCGATGAGGGGATGGCGCGGGAGCTGGTGCATCGCCTCCAGACAATGCGTAAGCAGGCCGGCTTCGATATCGCCGACTACATCTTGACCTATTATCAGGGCGGGGCATCCATACAGCGCGTTATAACGGAATTTGCCCCCTATATCAAGCAGGAGACCCTCTCCCGCGACCTCATCGAAGGCCCCGTGCCCCACGGGGCCTACACGGAAAGCCATCGCATCGATGGCGAGGAGGTGGTGCTGGGGGTGCTGCGATAGATCGGGACACCCCCTCGCCTTTACACCTGTGGCAGGTGAGTCAGCGCCTCTTCCACCTTCTCCTTAGGATATTCGTAGTCCTCAAGCTTGCCCGAAAAGTATTCATCGTAGGCACCCATATCGAAGTGCCCGTGACCACTGAGCGCCAATAATATAGTCTTTGCCTCCCCCGATTGCTTACAGGCCAGGGCTTCATCGATGACCACCTTGATTGCATGGGCAGGCTCAGGGGCTGGGATGATCCCCTCAGCGCGAGCGAAGTCGACGGCGCTCTTGAAGACGGGGATCTGATGCTCAGCCCGGCAATCGATGAGCCCCAGGTGATAAAGGTGGCAAATGATGGGCGCCATGCCGTGATAGCGTAGCCCCCCGGCGTGGATCTTGGGCGGGATGAAGGTGTGCCCCAGGGTGTACATCTTGACGATAGGGGCCATCCCGGCTACGTCCCCATAGTCCCAGGTATAGGGACCCTTGGTCAGGCTGGGGCAGGCTTCTGGCTCCACGGAGATGACTCGCAGGTCTGGCCTTCCCCCTTCAATTTTATCCTTGACAAAGGGGAGAAATATGCCGGCGAAGTTGCTCCCGCCACCGATGCAGCCCACGATGATGTCGGGATAGGCATCGATCTTCTCCAGCTGCTTCTTAGCCTCCTGCCCCACGATGGTCTGATGAAGCAGGACATGGTTGAGCACGCTGCCCAGGGAATACTTGGTGTCGTCGTGGCCGAAGGCATCCTCCAGTGCCTCGCTGATGGCGATCCCCAGGCTGCCCAGGGAATCGGGGTCCTCCGCCAGGATGCGCCGCCCTATCTCAGTATCTTCGCTAGGGCTGGGCACCACCTTGGCCCCCCAGGCCTCCATCATGGAGCGGCGGTAGGGCTTCTGGTAGTAGCTCACCTTGACCATATAGACCTTGCATTCGAGGCCGAAGAACATGCAGCCCATTGCCAGGGCGCTCCCCCACTGCCCGGCGCCGGTCTCGGTGGTGACGCGCGTGGACCCCTCTTTTTTGATATAGTAAGCCTGAGCCACAGCGGTGTTTGGCTTGTGGCTGCCCGCCGGGCTTACCCCTTCGTACTTATAGTAGATCCTCGCCGGCGTGCCCAAGGCCTTCTCCAGGCGGTATGCCCGATTTAAGGGAGTGGGGCGCCACAGCTTATAGATCTGTTGCACCTCCTCCGGGATCTCTATATAGCGCTCCGTGCTGAACTCCTGCTCGTTGAGGGCGGTGGGGAAAAGGGGAGGGGGCAGGGCTGTAGGCTCCTTGGTGCCCGGATGAAGCAGAGGTGGCAGTGGCTCGGGCAGGTCGGGCAAGATATTATACCAGGAAGTGGGCATCTCCTTTTCCGTTAAGATAACCTTTGTATCCATTCCTCCTCCTTTTTCGAACTATTTGCTGTGCTAGATCGCCAGGCTATTCGTTGTCTCACCTCCTTTCCTGGCTATTTCTCTTTGCTTGCGAGACAGCCAAAAAGCATCACCCCTTATCTTGGCTTGAAGTACTTTATGTCCGTTATTGAGCCGCTGCGCTCATCCTTTTTCTTGAAGACGGCTTCAACCTCAAGCCCTATCCTCACCTCCGTGGGATTTATCTCCCCCAATTTATGCACCAAGCCACCGTGAGCGCCGTCGATCTCGACCATAGCCAGGATCACAGGCTCCTTCAGCCGGCAGCCATCCAAATCTACATGGGCGATGGTATAGGTATGAACCTTGCCCTTGGTGCCCACCTCAAGCCACTCCCCCAGCTTCTCAAAACAACGCTCGCAATACATCCTTGGGGGAACATAGGTGAGATTGCACGTCTCGCACCTGGCCCCCATGATCCTGCCCTTGTCCTTGATCTCCCTGAAGAATCTCTCCCCGGCGATGCCATAGGTGTAAACATAGTAGGTGGGGATTTCACCGTGCCAGTGCTTGGTCTGACCTAGCTGAGTGACCCTATCAATGAGCATTCCCTTCCTCCTATAGCGGTTTGAAGTACTTTATATCGGTTATCGCCCCTTCTCGCGCCCGGCGTGGCTTCCACACCGCCTTGACCCTCATCCCGATCTTGATCTTATCGGGCGCGACCTCCCCCAGCACATGCATGATGCCGATGCCCTTAGAGGCGCCATCGATCTCGATGACTGCGGGAAATCTTGGCTCCTCGATTCTGGCGGCAGCCCAATCGGTGTAGGCGATGGAGAAGGTGTTCACTGTCCCCGTATCCTTAAGATACAAAAAGCCAGCGGAGGGCTTAAAGCACAACTCACAGAAAACTCTGGGGGGCACTACGATGCGATGGCATTTTTCGCACCTGGTGCCGATTATCCTGCCCTCCTTAAGCTCAGCGAGGAAGCGACCTACTGCCACCCCGGCGTCCCAAGCATACTTCAAATTCGGATGCCACTCCGTGGTGAGCACCCTGCCCTCTCTGATATCGGCATCCCTGAGCGATGTTCCCGGGTATTCCTTTATCTTCTCTGTCATCTCGCCCTCCTATATTCCCATGATTACCACAGTGCCCACCTGCATCTCATCGCCCCAGGCCTGCGCCAGGCCCCTCTTTGGCTTTCCTGGCACCTGCCTGCCCCCTGCCTCGCCGCGGAGTTGCCAGAAGATCTCACTAATCTTCATGATCCCGGTGGCGGCGATGGCGTTTCCCACCCCCAGCGCCCCTCCCGAGGGGCAGGTGGGTAGGTCGCCATCCCTGGCGGTGACCCCATCGACGGTAAGGCGTGCCGCCTCACCCTTCCCGCAGAGGAGCAGCCCCTCCAGATGATGAAGCTCCTTGTAGTCGAAGGGATCGTAGGGCTCTGCAATGTTTATCTCCTTCCTTGGCTCCTTGATCCCCGCCATGTCATAGGCCATCCTGGCGGCATACTCCACGTATTCGGGGTAATAGAGGTCTCTATTGGCGAAGTAGACACTATCCAAACACCAGCCCACCCCCTCGATCCAAACCGGCTTATCGGTGACCCTTTGCGCCACATTCTGCGAGGCGAGGACGATGGCGGCGGCCCCATCTGAGGTGGGGCCGACATCGAGGAGCTGCACCGGCCAGGCCATCACCTCGGAGTTCAACACGTCCTCCACGGTGATCTCCCCCGCAGTCTGGGCGCAGGGGTGATCCAGAGCATTTTTCTTGTTCTTCACCGAGACCAGGGCGATCTCCCTCTTGGTGATGCCATGAACATGCATATAGCGATTCATCTCCATAGCGAAGTACCAGAGCAGACTGGCTCCCAAAGGGCTCTCCGTGAATTGGTCCCAGCAGGTGATGAAGGCACCCTGGGGATGGGGCAGGCAGGGGGACATCTTCTCCTCGGCAACCACCAGGCAGGTATCGAAGAGACCTGAAGCCACATGATACCATCCCTGGGCCCCGACAAATACCCCGGTGCCACCACCGACGAAGCCCCTCATATATGGCTTGCGCCAGGCCGCGGCGCCATCGACCAGATACTCCCCCTTCATATGAACGCCATCGAAGGCATCGGGGGCGGTTCCCATGACCACGCAATCGATGTCCTTTATGGTTAGCTCACAGGAATCGAGGGCCATCTTGGCCGCCTCCCAGGCGAGCTCCTTCCCCGTCTCCTGGGCGCGACGAACAAACTTGGTCATTCCAGCTCCGACAACGGCTACCTTTCTCATTTCTCACTCCTTCCTGCTCAGGATGATTACGGCACCACTGGTGGTAGGGATTCCCCGCCACGATTGTGCCAGACCTGTCTCAGCATGGGGAAGCTGCCTCCTCCCCGCCTCCCCCCTAAGCTGGAGCACGATCTCTAAAGCCCTCTGAAGACCTGAGGCCTCGCCGAGGTGACCCACTCCCAGGTTACCCCCCGAGAGGTTCGTGGGCAGCTCTCCCCCCTTTTGGGTCGCCCCCTCCTCCACCATCGCCCCTGCCTCCCCTTTGCGGCAAAGCCCTAGGGCCTCCAGGTGCTGCAGCTCCTTGAAGGAGAGGGAATCATCGACCTCCACCAGGTCTATCTCCTCTCTCGGGTTTTTCATCCTTGCCATCCTGTAGGCCATCTGAGCGGCAAGCTCGGCATAAACTGCCTGCCCCCATTCCCTGGTCTCAAGGCTTGGTGAGTCGGAGCACCAGCCAACCCCCTTTACCCATACCGGCCTCTGAGAGAGGGACTTTGCCTTCTCCTCCGAGGCCAGAACCATGACAATAGCCCCATCGGCCAGGGGGGCCATGTCGAGGCGACTTAGGGGATAAAACATCATCTCCGAGTTCAGCACATCCTCCACCGTTATCTGGGCACTATAGGCGGCGCTGGGATTTGAGAGGGCATTCATCCTGTTCTTAACGCTTACCAGGGCGCACTGCTCCTTGGTGGTCCCGCTGTCATGGAGATAGCGATTCATCTCCATGCCGGCAACGAAGTGGGCATTCTGCCCCAGGGGTCGATTGAGCACAGGATCGAGGGCAAAGGCGAGGCACCAGTCAGGGGTGAGCAGGTTGGAGGCTTTGCTATGGGCCTCCACAGCTATGATATCCATTTGGCCGGTCCTTATCTGCATGTAGGCCGCGATCAATCCATAGATGCCATCGGCGCAGATGGTGTGAACAGGCCTCAGCACCGCTCCGATCTGGTCAGGCATGTGGATGTCAGAGATGCTCCTCCCCTCCAGGAAATCCTCAGCGAGACAGACGAAACTATCGATGTCCTTTCGGGGGTCCACCCCAGCGTCATCGTAGGCCTTTACCGCTGCCTCATACATCAATTCCTTGAAGGAAACATCGGGACTTATCGACCTGAAGGCAGTGTGACCTACGCCCACAATAGCTACCTTTTCAGACATATATCACCTCTCCTTTCGTTCCCCAGGCTTCAATTATTGAATTCCTCAGTCGTTTTAGCTCCTGATCGAGCTGGCAAGGGTAGTATATCACGAAGGCTAAGCCATGACCACACACTTCCTTTCTTAGTTTAAGCTTCCATCGCTTCTCACAGGTGAAGGCCTCTGAAGCGATGCATGTAGGGAACCAGCATCATGCCGATGTTTTGGGGGCGAGGAATGCCGGCTCGTGTCGGGCCGGTGCCTCAACACCCCTTGTGGGAGAGATGGCTGCATTGCCCAAATTCCTATCCCTTTTGCTTAAACTTTACTCTGACGATTATTCCTTGTCAACATTGGGGGATGCTAACCAAAAGGTGATATAATATAGATTAGCTTATAGGTTCCGACCCCTATCTGGTGCTCTTCAGGAATGGTGGGGTTGGGGCATGTTGCTTTGATGGCATCAAGCTGAAGGCAAATGATTCAGGCATCGGCCAGGATGGATGA
>JBHIBU010000085.1:0-5696 GCA_046759245.1 Dehalococcoidia bacterium
CCAAATCCAAGTCCCCGGTGTAGAGCGCGCGGCCCACTATCGCCCCCTCCACGCCAAGCTGGGTCAGCTTTTTGAGATGCTCCAGCGATGAGATGCCCCCCGAGGCGATGACGGGCAAAACGGTCTTGCCTAGCAAGTAGGCAATGGCATCGAAATTGGGTTCAGTGAGGGTGCCATCGCGGGCGATGTCCGTATAGATGAAGCGCTTTACCCCCAGAGAAGCCATGCTCTCCACCAGCTCGATAGCAGTGATCGTGGTCCTCTCCCGCCAGCCATGGGTGGCCACGAAACCATCCCTGGCATCTATGCTCACGATGACCCTTGGGCCAAACCTACGGCAAGCCTCTCGAATCAAGGACACATCCTCTATGGCCGCCGTGCCCAGGATAGCCCGCTCCACCCCAAACTCCAGCACCTGCTCCACCGCCTCCAGCCGCCTGAGTCCACCGCCGAGTTGCAGGGGAATCTGGACCGAGCGCACCATCTCCTCGACCAGGAAGGCATGGCAAAGCTCGCCCTCATAGGCGCCATCGAGGTCAACGATGTGAAGCCTGGGTGCACCCAGCGATTGCCAGTGCCGGGCGACGCCCAGAGGGTCCTCGGAGAAAACCGTCTCCCGGCCGTAGTCGCCCTGATAGAGGCGAACGCATTTCCCTTGCCTGAGGTCGATGGCGGGGATGATCTCCATCAGCCCCTCCCTTAAATCTCTTCATAGCGAGCCAGGGTGAAAATCAGGTCCGCCAATCTATTGAGATACTCCAGCGCCCTCTCGTTCTGCACCATGTTATCCTTTCTCAACTCCACCACCCTCCTCTCCGCCCTTCTAATTATGGTGCGCGCCAGATCCAGGGCCGCCGAGCACGGGGAAACGCCGGGGATGACGAAGGCCTTGGGCATCTCCATCTCCCCCTCAAGGCCATCGATCAGGCTCTCCAATCGATCCACCATCACCGCGGTAACCACCCGATGCTCGGCCTTCAGTTTGTGATATTTGTCGGCAGCGGTGGCAAGCTCCGCCCCAACAATAAATAGTTCCTGTTGAATGCTTAGCAGAATATGGGAGACCCGCTCCTTTTTGGCCAGGGCTCGTGCTAAACCCAGTGCAGAAACGGCCTCATCGATGGTGCCATAGGCTTCACATCGAGGGTCGCTCTTGGGAACACGCCCCCCGTAGAGGAGGCTTGTCTCCCCTTTGTCCCCCCTCTTATTGAAGGTTTTCATCTTCCTTTCCCCTTTAGTGGCCATTATATCACGAGAGGTGAAGGAATAGTAGAGAGCCTTGGGGGGATGAAACATCCTTGACAAGGAGGTGCCCTCTTGTTAGACTTTTAATGTGAATCTCAAATGCCCGCCGCCACCCAAGCTTGGAAAGGTCTATGGCGGACGGGTTTCTTATGCTATGCCAGATGAACACTGAACCGCTGACCAAAGGGCTGGTGGAGATCTTCACCGGAGGTGGCAAAGGCAAAACCTCCGCCGCCTTAGGGGTGGTGCTTCGTGCCCTGGGACAGGGCCTGCGTGCTCATATCGTTTACTTCATGAAGGGCGATTATCCCTATGGGGAGCGATATGTCCTTGCCCAGCTACCCAATGTTAGCTTCGAAAGCTTTGGGTACATGGATTTTGTAGACCCAAAGAGGGTTAAAAAGAAGGAAAAGGAGCAGGCGAGGCAGGCCCTGGAGGCAGCTAGAGAGGCGATCGCTAGCGGCGACTATGACCTCGTGGTGCTCGATGAAATAAACATCGCCATTGCCTGGAAGATGGTGGCGGTTGAAGAGGTATTGAGGCTCATCGAGGAGAAGCCAGAAAAGGTGGAGCTTATCCTCACCGGTCGCCATGCCGATGAGAGGCTTATCGAAAGGGCTGACCTTGTTACCGATATGATGGAGATTAAGCACCCCTTTCACAAGGGGATAAGGGCGAGGAGGGGGCTCGACTACTGAATTTTAGGGGGTGCCGTGTTCGACCAGAAGAGGCTCGAGGAGATTAGAAAGCAGGGAACGGAGTGGCAGAGGAAAGCATCGAGTTCTGCAGAGAGGCGGAATCGTTTCATCACCACCTCGGGACTGCCCATCGAAAGGCTCTACACTCTGGAGGACATCGCCGGGCTTGACTATCTGGCGGATGTAGGCTTTCCCGGCGAATATCCCTTCGTCCGCGGTATTCACTATACAGGACACAGGGGAAGACTTTGGACGATGAGGATGTTTGCTGGCTTTGGCACTGCAGAGGAGACCAATGAGCGCTTTAAGTACCTTCTGGAGCATGGCGAAACGGGACTCAGCGTTGCCTTTGATATGCCCACCCTCATGGGCTATGACACCGATGCCGCGGAGGCACGAGGGGAGTTCGGAAGGTGCGGTGTGGCCATCTCCTCCCTCGCCGATATGGAGATGCTTTTCGATGGCATCGCCATGGATGAGGTGAGCACATCGATGACCATCAACAGCCCGGCTGCGGTGATCTGGGCCATGTACATCGCCGCCGCTGAGAAGCGCGATATACCCATGGACAGGCTTGGGGGCACGATTCAGAATGATATCCTCAAGGAATACATCGCCCAGAACGAGTACCTCTTTCCCCCAGAGCCCTCGATGCGTCTCATTGTAGACACCTTTGAGTTCGGGACGAGGCACCTCCCCCTGTGGAACACCATCAGCATCAGCGGCTATCACATCAGGGAGGCGGGGGCCACCGCCGCTCAGGAACTGGCCTTCACCCTGGCCGATGGCCTGACCTATATGGAGGCAGGGGTGGAGCGGGGGCTTGAGGTCGATGATTTCGCCCCCAGGCTTAGCTTCTTCTTCAATACCCATAACGACTTTTTCGAGGAGATCGCCAAGTTTCGTGCCGCCCGCCGCATCTGGGCCCGGGAGATAAAGCGGCGCTTCAACCCCCGAAATGAGCGCGCCCTTTGGCTCCGCTTCCATACCCAGACCGCGGGCTGTTCCCTAACAGCGCAGCAGCCGGAGAACAACATCGTCCGTGTCGCCCTTCAAGCCCTCGCTGCCGTGCTCGGGGGCACCCAGTCGCTGCATACCGACTCCATGGACGAAGCCTTCGCCACACCCTCGGATAAGGCAGCCCTTATCGCCCTCAGAACGCAACAGATCATCGCCCATGAGAGCGGGGTGGCAAATAGCGTCGATCCCCTCGGGGGCAGCTTTATGGTTGAGGCGCTGACATGTAAGATGGAGGAGGCTTGTGACGATTACTTGCAGAGGATCGATGCCTATGGTGGCGTTATCCCCGCCATCGAGAGGGGCTTCTTCCAGCGGGAGATCGCCGAGGCCGCCTACCGATACCAGAGGGAGATCGAAAGGAGGGAGCGCATCGTTGTCGGGTTAAACGATTATATCATCGATGAACCTTTAACTATTCCTATCTTGGGGATGGACGAGGAGGGCGAAAGAAGGCATCTCGAGCGGCTGAATCGGGTGCGCCGCCAGCGAAGCTCCAGAGAGGTGACGGAGAGGCTCCAGGAGCTACGCCGTGCCGCCCAAGGGAGGGAGAACCTAATGCCCTATATCCTGGAGGCGGTGCGTTCCTATGCTACCCTGGGCGAGGTCTGTGACGTTTTCCGTGAGGTGTTCGGGTTATATAAACCTGCAGAGGTTTTGTAATTTAGAAAGGAGGAAGAGGATGATTACCCTAAGCGTTATCAAGGCCGACATCGGAGGCTATGTAGGGCATTCCGGCTCCCATCCCAAGGTTTTGGAGAGGGCCAACGAATGCCTGGAGCCAGAGCGGGATAAGCTTCTGGTCGATTTCCATGTCACCAGGTGCGGGGACGATCTGCAACTGATCATGACCCACCAGCGAGGGGAGGATAACGAGACGATCCACAAGCTGGCCTGGGATACCTTCATCGAGTGCACCAAGGTGGCCAGGGAGCTAAAGCTTCACGGGGCTGGACAGGACCTCCTGTCAGAGGCCTTCTCAGGCAACGTCAAGGGGATGGGACCCGGCGTGGCAGAGATGGAGATCGAGGAGCGGGGGGCGGAGACGATAATCGTTTTTATGGCCGATAAGACATCGGCGGGGGCGTGGAATCTCCCTCTTTATAAGATGTTCGTCGACCCCTTCAATACCATCGGGCTGGTCATTGCCGAGAACATGCACGGGGGCTTCCGCTTCGAGATCCACGATGTCAAGGAGCATAAGAAGATAACCCTTGACGCCCCCGAGGAGATCTACGATATGCTTCTATTCATGGGGGCACCATCACGCTATGCGGTAAAGGCGGTCTATCACAGGGGCTCCAACCAGATCGCCGCCGTCTCCTCCACACAGCGCCTGTCGCTGATCGCGGGGAGATATGTGGGCAAGGATGACCCGGTGTGCATCGTTCGCTCCCAGGGGGAGTTTCCCGCGGTAGGGGAGGTGCTGGAGCCCTTCACCCACCCCCAGCTTGTGGAGGGATGGATGAGAGGCTCGCATCACGGTCCCCTGATGCCGGTGGCGGTTGGCGACTCCAACCCCACCCGATTCGATGGCCCGCCACGGGTGGTCGCCGCTGGCTTCCAGCTCTCCGGCGGCAAGCTTATCGGGCCTCGAGACATGTTCGCTGACCCCAGCTTCAATGAGGCGAGGCGGATCGCCAGTGAGGTAGCCGACTACATGCGTCGCCATGGCCCCTTCGAGCCCCATAGGCTCCCCCTGGAGCAGATGGAATATACCACCATGCCCCAGGTGATGAGAAAGCTGGAGCAGAGATTCGTCGACCTTGAGGAATGAGGATGCCCAAGCTCCTCCTGGCCACAAAGAACGCTGCCAAGGCGCGGGAATACTGGCTGCTCCTTCAGGGCATACCCTTTGAACTCGTTACCCTCGCCGAGCAGGGCATTGGGCAGGTGGTGGGCGAGCCAGGGGCCACCCTTGAGCAGAATGCCAGCCTTAAGGCTCTAGCCTATGCCTCGCTAAGCAACCTGTTCACCCTGGCCGACGATTCGGGGCTGGAGGTGGACGCCCTGGGCGGGGAGCCAGGCGCCCTATCCGCTCGCTACGCCGGGGCAGAGGCCTCGGACGAGGAGAGGATCGGCTATCTGCTTAAGAGGCTTGAAGGCATCCCCTGGGAAAAAAGGGCCGCCCGCTTCAGGTGCGTTATCGCCATCGCCTCACCTGGAGGGAGGGCAGAGCTGTGTCAAGGGGAGTGTGAAGGTATGATCGCCTTTAGCGCAAGGGGCGAAGAGGGCTTTGGATATGACCCCGTCTTCTACCTTCCCGAACTGGGAAAGACAATGGCTGAGCTATCCATAGAGGAGAAAAATGAGGTCAGCCATCGAGGCCGAGCAGCCATGAGGGCGCGCCATGTTCTGGAGCAGCAAATAGCTCAAAAAGGGAAGTGACTACCACCAGGGTATGATTCCCCAAAGCGAATCAAGAGAAAGGGGCAACTAGTTCGAAGAGATGACCGGGCTTTCCGATTCCTTTCAGCGCCCCATAAACTACCTGCGCATTTCGGTCACCGATCGCTGCAATCTGCGTTGCCTCTATTGTATGCCGCCCCAGGGCATTACACTCTCGCCCCGCAGCGAGATACTTCGCTATGAGGAGATTCAAGCTGTTGCCCGGGCAGCAGCCGCTTTGGGCATAACTAAAGTGAGGCTCACCGGGGGCGAGCCCCTGGTGAGGTCGGAGCTGACCCATCTGATACGGATGCTATCTGAGATAGAGGGCATTGACGATATCTCCCT
>JBHIBU010000086.1:0-5614 GCA_046759245.1 Dehalococcoidia bacterium
TCGCCATGCCTGCCGCAAAGGATGGACTTGGCGCACCCTATGGTGGGTAAATCCAAAAGAAGCCCAAGATGGGAGGCCAGACCCAATCTCCTGGGGTGGGCGATGCCTTGGGCATCGGCAATGAAAAGGTCAGGGGTCAGCGTCAGCCCTTCGCAGGCGGCCAGGATCAAGGGCGTCTCCCGAAAGGAAAGAAGCCCGGGAACATAGGGGAAGCTGATCCTCTGCTCCACCACAATCCTCTCCACCGGCGTCAAATCGGGGAGGCGAAGAACAACCACCGCCCCCTTTGCCATTCCCCTCTCATCCGGGGACGATATGTCCACCCCGGCAACGAGATGAGGGGCACCGATCTCGCTCCTCCTCGATACCTGAGAAGCTAAAGCGCGCTGAATCTCCTCAGCTTCAGCTACTGTTACCTGCCAGCTATGTAAAGGGCGAACTATCATCTCAAACATTATATCCCCTAGATAATCTATTGGCAACCTAAACCATTGACACCTCAGACTTTATCGCCCATAATAGCACAATTGAGGGTAGATATGGTAAAGATTCGACTGCGTCGGATGGGGAGAAAGAAGAGGCCAAGCTATCGAGTGGTGGTTGCCGATGCTCGGTCTCCTCGCGATGGCGCCTTTATCGAAACCATCGGTCACTATGATCCCCTCACCGACCCACCAACCATCGTTATTGATGAGGAGAAAGCGCTGAAGTGGCTTCATCAAGGTGCCCAGCCTACGGAAACCGTGACCAGGTTGCTAAATAAACTTGGCATCATGGAGAGGCTTAGGGCAGCGCCATAAAAGGGAAGAATTCATCAAATAAAAGGAGAAGAAATGAAGGAGCTTATCGAGCATATTGTAAAGTCGATTGTGAATAAGCCGGAAGAGGTGGTGGTAACCGAGGAGCGGGACAGCGAAAGGGTAATCCTCAAGTTGCAGGTTGCTCCAGAGGATATGGGGCGAGTGATCGGCAAACAGGGTCGGGTTGCCCAGGCGATGCGCACCTTGCTTAGAGTGATTGCAGTGAGGGAAGGCGTCCGAGCGGACCTTGAGATAGTCTAGAGGAAGCCCATGGCTCAGGATTTCCCGTTCATAGTTGTTGGTCGGGTCATTGCCCCTTGGGGGCTAAGGGGGGAGATGAAGGTGGAGGTAATGACAGACTTCCCCGACCGATTCTCCCCCGGGGAACAGGTTCACATCGACGGACGCCTCATGACCATCGAGAGCAGTCGCTGGCATAAGGGGAGGGCGATCCTCAAGCTTTTTGAAGTGGATAGCGTTGAGGCTGCCCAGGGGCTGCGTGGACGATTCCTCGAAATCCCCTCCTCAAAACTTCGCCCCCTTCCTGAAGACCAATATTATCAGTTTCAGTTGATCGGACTCGAGGTTTGGACCACCGAGGGGGAGCTTTTGGGAAAGATTGCCCAAATCCTGCCCACAGGAGGTAACGATGTTTATGTGGTGCCCTCTGGGCACGGGGAGCTGCTTATCCCCGCCATTGAAGATGTAGTGCAATCGGTGGACCTGGAAAAAGGGTGCATTGTTATCGAGTTGATCGAGGGTTTGCTTCAGAGGAGGGCATGAGCTTCAGGAAGTCAGGGGTGCCCCGATATACTGGGGCGCCCCTTCTTTACTTTATGGCAACCTCGGTGCCAAATCTCTCCCCCAAGACCTCGATCGCCCCCTCGACGATCTCATCGAGGACCTCTTTTGCGCTCTTTATCTCCTTAAGCATCCCCACTATCTGTCCCGCAGGCTGGCACATCAGGTCTAACCTGTCAGCCTCGATAAGGCCCTGAGTAAAATCCATAACCAGCAGGAGCTGCAATGGCATAGGAAGGGCGGGCGTCCCTGACTTCTCCCAGGCCTCAATCAATGGGTTCTTCACGGCGCGTAGGGTTTTGCCCGTATACATACGGCTGATCGGGGTATCTGCCTCTGTAGCCTCGAGCATCATCCTTCGGTGAAGCTCAGGAACATTGGCCTCATGGGTGAACAGAAAAGCAGTGCCCACCCATACCCCAACAGCCCCCAGTGCTAGGGCGGCAACAAGCCCTCTGCCGTCCCCAATCCCCCCAGCAGCCAAAACGGGGATGGGAGAGACGGCATCCACTACCTGGGGAACAAGGGCCATAGTGCCAATCCTCCCCGTATGCCCACCAGCCTCGTGCCCCTGAGCAACAATGAAGTCCACCCCAGCATCTTTGTGGCGAAGGGCAGTTCTAACATTGCCGGCAAGTCCCAGCACCCTCATCCCCCCTGAGTGGGCATAAGGCACCAGCCATTCCGGGATTCCCAGTGCCGAGGCAAAGAGAGGAACCCCCTCTTCCAAAATCACCTCCACCTGCTTCCTGGCAAAGTCCTCGGTAAAGGGCGTTATTGCCTCCGCTTTAGCGTCTGGGATGCTGAATTCCTTCTTCAGCTTCTCCACAAAGTTGACATGCTCCACTGGGAGAATACTGGCCTTTAGTTCCTCGATAGATACTTCTGATGGCATAGAAGCCATCCCAGAAGGCAACAACAGATCTACCCCGAAGGGCTTATCGCTGAGGCTCTTGATCTCCCTGATCTCGTCACGAAGTTGATCCAGGGGCAAAAGGGTGGCCCCGAGGACACCCAATCCACCGGCGTTGGATACCGCAGCCACAAGCTTCGGCTTGCAACACGCACCCATCCCAGCTAACCCTCCCATTCCGGCGAGGAGGATGGGGTACTCGATGCCAAGCATATCGCAAAGCTTGGTCCGAAGAACCTTCTTTTTTCCCATTCGCCCTCCTTTGAAGCGATGCTAAGCTTAAGACCCGGCAGGCCGACCTACCCGCCTTCGGGTTATCATAATCTTGATATAAACCCCTGTCAACCTGAAACTTTCCCCGGAAAGGCTTTGGTGAAATCTATTGACGACTTGCCAAAAGGGCATTAAAATGATTGAATCAATTGTGCTTCGTTTCACTTATTATGCTAAGCAATTAACTCAAGGGAAGGAAGGGATCGAATGGCAAGACAAATCCCGGAGGTGGTGATCCTTCGCCTGCCGTTATATTTTCGCGCCCTGTCACTCATGGAGGAGGAGAAGGCTGAGATTATAAGCTCGCAGGAGTTAGGGACGCGACTACAGATAACACCTGCTCAAATCCGAAAGGACCTGAGCTACTTTGGCAAGTTTGGCACTCAAGGTAAAGGCTACAATGTGAGCCAGCTCCTGAGCGAACTGCGCCACATTCTGGGCGTTGACCGCCAATGGTGCTGTGCCCTTGTTGGGGTGGGACGTCTGGGAAGGGCGATTCTGGACTACAGCAGGCTCGCCCCCGAGGGGTTCCACATCGTCGCTATCTTTGACAGGGATCCCCAGCAAATAGGCAACAAAGTGGGTGAGCTGGTGATTCAAGATATCGCCGAGCTCGCCGCCACAATCAAAAATTGGGGTATCGAAATCGGTATTTCCGCCGTGCCCCCATCCCAGGCGCAGGAGGTCATCAACTACCTTGTGGAGTGCGGCATCAAGGCGGTCCTAAACTATGCCCCCATCGCTGCCCGGGTGCCTCCGGATGTGCGCCTCCAGGAGATCGACCCGGTGCTTGTCCTGCAAACCCTGACCTACCACTTAAAGTCCCTGAGCGCCGCCTGAGCCGGGCCTCTTTTTCCTGCGCTCTGCGATCTTGAGGCGCACCATGGCCCGCCGCAGCTCTGCCTCAGCGGCGGCGAGGTCCATTTCAGGGGGACGAAGCCTGAGCCTCTCCTCAGCGCGGCGCTTCGCCTCCTCGGCGCGAGCAGCATCGATCTCCTCAGCACGCTCAGCGACATCGGCAAGAATCGTCGCTCGATTCTGCATCACCTCAAGGAAGCCCCCGCTGACGAAGATTGCGGTCTCCTCGCCCTCCTTCCTCACCACCAGCTCGCCGGGCTGAAGCATGGTTAAGAGCGGGGCATGGCCGGGGAGGATGCCTAGCTGCCCCTCAATGCCCGGGGCAACGACTATGTCCACATCATCGGAGTAGACCACCCTCTCCGCAGTAAAGATCTCAAACTTTAGCCTGGGCAAGGGCCCTCACCCCCTGACCCCCTCTCCCCTGGGGAGAGGGGAAAGAATAAACTAGGGGACACCCCTGAGACCCCAGCCCCGATAAATCGGGGCACCCCAAAAGTCATACGTTTTACGCCTCCAGCTCCCTGGCCTTTTCCACCACCTCATCCATGGTGCCCACCATGTAGAAGGCCTGTTCAGGGAGGGCGTCGTGCTGCCCATCCAGGATCTCCTTGAAGCCGCGCACCGTCTCCTTGACCGGCACATACCTTCCGGACCTGCCGGTGAAGGCCTCGGCAACGGACATCGGCTGAGAGAGAAAGCGCTGGATCTTGCGGGCTCGGGCTACGGTGAGCTTGTCCTCCTCGCTCAGCTCCTCAATGCCCAATATGGCAATGATGTCCTGGAGGTCTTTGTAGCGCTGGAGCACCTTCTGCACCCCCCGCGCCACGTCGTAATGCTCCTCGCCAATAACCCGTGGGTCGAGGATGCGGGAGGTGGAGGCCAGGGGGTCCACGGCTGGATATAGCCCCTGCTCGGCGATGGAGCGCTCCAGGGCGATCACGGCGTCGAGGTGACCGAAAACCGTAGCCACACCGGGGTCGGTATAGTCATCGGCGGGGACATAGATTGCCTGGAAGGAGGTGATGGAGCCCCTCTTTGTGGAGGTGATCCTCTCCTCGAGGTCTCCCATCTCAGTAGCCAGTGTTGGCTGATAGCCCACCGCGGAGGGCATGCGCCCCAGGAGCGCCGAAACCTCCATGCCCGCCAAAATATAACGATAGATGTTATCGATGAAAAGGAGGACATCCTGCCCTTCGGTGTCGCGGAAGTATTCCGCCATGGTAAGCCCGGTGAGTCCCACGCGCACCCTCACCCCCGGGGGCTCGTTCATCTGCCCGAAAACAAGAACCGTCTTGTCGATGACCCCGGACTCCCTCATGTCATGCCAAAGGTCATTTCCCTCTCGCGAGCGCTCCCCGATCCCGGCAAAGACGGAAAAGCCGCCATGCACCGTGGCGATATTGTGGATGAGCTCCATGATGATGATGGTCTTACCCACCCCAGCGCCACCAAAGGCGCCCACCTTCCCTCCTCTGGCGAAGGGGGTGATGAGGTCGATGACCTTGAGCCCGGTCTCCAGCATCTGGGTGGAGGTCTCCTGCTCCTGCAAGGAGGGAGGGGGACGATGTATTGGCCAGCGCTCCTCGGCGTCAACGGGTCCCAGATTGTCCAGAGGCTCCCCTGTAGTATTGAAAAGCCTGCCCAGAGTGGCTCTGCCCACAGGGACGGTGATCGGTGCCCCGGTGTCTATAGCCTCGGCGCCTCTCTCCAGCCCATCGGTAGAAGAGAGGGCGAGGCAGCGAACCCAGTTGTTTCCCACGTGCTGCTGCGCCTCAAGCACGATCTTTTCCTCATCGATGGGGATCTCGATGGCATTGTGAAACGCCGGCAGCTCATCGGGGGGGAACTCTATATCGACCACCGTGCCAATAACCTGGGCTACTTTTCCCTTGGCCATAACAACCTCCTTATGCCAGCGCCGCCGCTCCCCCGGTGATGTCCAGAAGCTCCTTGGTGATCATCTCCT
>JBHIBU010000087.1:0-5612 GCA_046759245.1 Dehalococcoidia bacterium
GCCACGATGAGAGCATAGATGGCGATGGCCTCAGCGAAGGCGATGGCCAGGATCATGTTGGTCATGATCGGGCCCCGGGCCTCAGGGTTGCGCCCCAGCGCCTGCATCGCCCCCATCCCCAAGATGCCGATCCCTAAGCCAGGTCCCAGAGCACCGGCGCCAATGGCAATTGCTGCGGCGAGTAGCTTAATTGTTTCTGGATCCATGCTTCATCCCCCTTTCTTATTCGTGCTCCTCCCGAGGGGTAACGGCCATGACCAGGAAAACCAGGGTCAGCCCGCCAAAGATCAGGGCCTGAACGAAACCGATAAATAGCTCCAGCCCATAGAAGGGGACCACTGCCACCCAGGGGATAAGAAAGAGCATCATCAGGATCAAAAGCTCCCCTGCGGTCATATTGCCGAAGAGTCGGATGGTAAGACTGACGATACGCACCAGTTCGCTTATCATCTCGATAAGGCCAGCGAAGGCCGCAATAACCCCGGTCAAGATGGCGCTGAGGCCACTTCTGATCTTGCCCCTAAATAGCTGACCAATGCCCCTAAATAACCCACCCACATCAAAAAACTTTCTCATATAGCGAAAGAAGCCCTGGGACCTGAGACCCCAGTACTCTACAAAGAAGAAAGAGATCAGGGCCAGGGCCAGGGGAAAATTGATATCGGTATTTGCCCCCCTTAACAGGGGAACCTGCTCTTCACCAATCCCTATGAACATGAAACCGGGGAGCAGTGCCAGCCAGGCATTGGCGATGACAAAGATAAAGATGGTGGCGATTACGGGGAAGAACTTACGCCCGTACTCCTTTCCCGCGGTGCCATCCACAAAATTGATGAGCATCTCCAGGAGAGCCTCCACAATGTTTTGCAGCCCCTGAGGCACAATTTTCATGTTGCGGGTGGCGGCATAGGAGATGCCCCCCAGCACCAGGATGGTGAGCCAGGCTGCCAGCATGGTATTGGTGATGGGAAAGCCAAAGATGGTGAAGACCCCCTCCGCAGCGAGTTCTATATGGGGCATCTCAGTGAGAGGGAAGAGGAGGCGCCCTACTATAAGGAGGGCAAAGAGCACAAGGACTATGATCCCTATCCTTCCCCACAAGCCAATTCTAGCCACTAGCTATCCCCCTTGCCTTTCCCTCGCCCCAGGGTTGACAGAAGCAGGCGGTAGGTGCCAAAGAAGGCGGCAAAGAGCCCAAAACCAAGCCCAACCAGGGTAAACAGAGGGCTGATACCGACCTTCCCGTCAAGCCATACCCCCAAAACAATCCCTAAAAAAATGCAGCCCCCAATCCAAAACCCAATCCCACTAAGCCTCAGCGCCGCCGCCCAACGATTCACCACCAACCCCCTGCAATATTCGCCAGCCAAGTATATCATACGACCCTCCCCTTGGACAACCCTGCCCCGAACAATAAAAAAATCCCCCGACATGTCGGGGGGTTATGTCAAATTCACCTTCGATCTTCCGCAAACTGGCTCTACTGCCTATTCCTCGGAGAAAAGGCGGGAGAAGTCTCCATCGAAGTCTCTAAGAAAGTTATGTACGTCCAGCACGTCATCGGCGCCCACTGCGACAAGGGAGCAGAACCTAGCATATTCCTCTTCAGTAAGGTCGGTAACTAATTCGGGGAGCCTCCCCTCCTTAAGCACGGCAGCCATTAAACCCTGACTACGACAGGCAGGGCAAAAGACGCTTAGGAACCAGAGGTCATCATGGTGACCAAGGATTCTTACGTTGCTCCCCTCGTAGTGATGACCACAAACCCCACACTTAATTGTCGTTATCAACCTCTTGATGAATTGCTCGTCCATTGCCCACCTCCGAAGAGGCTGCCCCCGTTATGATTTCTCTTTATCTAGATCCTCCATGTTCAGGGTATCGATGAAATCAACGAAGGCGGACATCCTCCTCATCTCCTCCTCATCGACCTTCCCCTCATCACTGCCTTCACCCCCGGAGGGAAGTGGCTTGCCACTCTCCCGATCGAGCAATATGCCAGCTTTGTCCAATACCGACTCATCGGTATAGATCGGCACCTGGGCCCTCACCGCAAGGGCGATGGCATCGCTGGGACGGGAATCGATCTCCATATTCTCGTCATTAGCCTGGAGAATGAGTTTAGCATAGAAGGTATCGTTTTTAAGGTCGTTGACGATGATCGAGGTGATGGTAGCCCCCAGGGCATCGATAACGGAACGCAGCAGGTCATGGGTCAACGGCCTGGGGACGGCGATGTCCTGCAACTTTACCGCTATAGAATCCGCCTCGGCAGGGCCGATCCAAATAGGGAGGTAGCGCTCCGCATCCTTCTCCTTAAGGATCACCACCCGTTGATAGTTCATCAGGCTCATTCGAATGCTATCAATTGTCATCTCAATCATGTCAACCCCCCCAGGCTTCTCAGCTAGCACTATTCTATCTTATCTAATTGCCGATGTCAATATAAACCTCGCCATCTTGGAGCAATTCTTCACTTACCCTCCCCTAGATTGGGAGCCCTTCACCCTGCGCTCAAAAACGCCCCGCTCCAAAAGTACGCGGCGATGGCATCCCTGGCACTTGATCCCGATATCGGCGCCCACCCTGGTCACCTGCCACTGATCGCTACCACAGGGGTGTTTCTTCTTGAGCCTCACTATGTCGCCAGGTTTTATCTCCACAGCCTAGGGAGCCTCCCCTTGGGATGCAGCCAGGTAGAGGTTGATCTGATCCCGTAGATTCAGTGCTGCCTCCCTTGCCGCCGCAGCGAAATCTCCTCCCTTGGAGGCGTAGATGATCTGCCTTGAGGAGCTGATAATCGCTTTTTCGCCCCTATCGTCAACACCATAGCGAACGGCGCTAGCTAAATCGCCCCCCTGAGCGCCAATGCCTGGAATCAACAGGGGCATCTCAGGACAGATCTGGCGCACCCGCCTCAGTTCCTCTGGATAGGTGGCACCAACCACCAACCCCAGATTGCCATAGCGGTTCCACTCCCTGGCCCTGTGGGCAACCAGCTCAAAGAGGGGGCGAGAGGTCTCCATCAAAGGAAGCACTTGAAAGTGAGCCGAGCCCACATTGGAGGTGCGGCAAAGAATGAAAACCCCCTTTTCCCTGTACTCCATGAAGGGCTCCAGGGAGTCGTAGCCCAGATAGGGGTTTACTGTTGCCGCATCAAAGCCCAGGGTCTCAAAGAGAGCCCTAGCATAGGCCCGGGCAGTGCTGCCGATGTCGCCTCGCTTGGCATCCCCGATGATGGGGATCGCCTTCGGAATGTAGGCCACCGTCCTCTCCAGCGCCTTGAGCCCCTCGATCCCCAGAGCCTCGTAAAAGGCGAGGTTGGGCTTATAGGCGCATACCAGGTCCGAGGTGGCATCGATGATCGCCCTGTTAAACTGGAAGAAATCCACCTTGGGCATTAGCTCCGGGTCGGGGTCCAGCCCAATGCAAAGGAGGCTTCTATTGGTGCGGGCGGCCTGAAGTAGCTTCTCTAAAAAGTCCATCGTCCCATGGCGATAATACCGCTCAGCCAAGTTGGCGTCAAGGCTTCTTGAACAATTGCCCCTGCTGTGCTATGATGCCCTTGGATATGCTAAAGTGCGAGCTTTCTGTTCAAATCGACCAGCCCTTCCAGGGATGCGTCGACGCTGAGTGGCTAAGGCGAGTGGTTGAGGAGACGCTCGCCCTGGAGGGGGTGAGCTCCGCTGTTGAGCTGGGCCTGGTGATCGCCGACGCTGAGACGATACGCCAGCTCAACAAGAGCTACCGGGAACGGGATGAGGCCACCGATGTGCTCTCCTTTGCCCTCCTCGAAGATTCGGAGGCCACCCCCTTTATAAACCCTCCCGATGGCGTGCTTCATCTGGGCGAGGTGATCCTGTGCTATCCCCAGGCGGCACTTCAGGCAGAGGAGCACCACCATCCCCTTGAGCGGGAGCTTGCCCTCCTGGTGATCCATGGTGTGCTTCATCTTTTGGGCCATGATGATGAGCAGCCTGAGGCTGAAGCGAAGATGAGGGCCAGAGAGGAAAGGATATTGGGTGAGCTGAAATATGATAGGCCATTATGAGTCACCCCCCTTCAGACCTCCCAATGAGGCCTATAGCCTGCTGATCAGGGCAACCAGAAATTGCTCCTGGAACAACTGCGAGTTCTGCGGCATGTATAAGGATTCCAAGTTGGAGATAAGACCGGTATCAGAGGTGAAAGAAGATATAACGACTATGAAGAGTATCGCTGAGGAGATAACGGAATGGGCCCGGGAGAATGGATATGGCGACCGGGTGGGTATGGTGGCCAGAGCTAATGGAATCCTTTGGCTTGATGAGGGGGTGGTTAAAAACGTCTTCATTGGGGACTCCAATAGCATCATCATGAAAACGGAGGACTTGGCTGAGATCATCGGTTTCCTTTATGAAACCTTCCCCACCCTGGAGAGGGTTACTAGCTACGCGCGGGCAAAAACCGTGGTCAAGAAAAGGGCGGAGGAGCTGAGAACGCTCAGGGAGGCTGGCCTCACCAGGCTGCATGTAGGACTGGAAACGGGCGACGATGAGCTCTTGAGATATGTGAGGAAGGGCGCCACCGCCGAGGAGATGATCATCGGGGGGAGGAAGGCTATCGAGGCGGGATTTGAGCTCTCGGAGTATGTGATGCCCGGACTGGGGGGCAGGGAGCGATGGGAGCAGCACGCCCGGGGAACGGCGAGGGTGCTAAATGAGATAAACCCCCATTTCATTCGCCTCAGAACCTTGGGGCTGGTCCCGAACACGCCCCTCTGGGAAAAGAACCAGCGAGGGGAGTTCACCTTGCAGTCCTTGGAAGGGCTCCTCATCGAGGTGCGCACCATGATCGAGGATCTCGAGGTGACATCGCAGCTTGTGGTCAGCGATTTCTCAGCTAACTTCTATCTGCCCGAGGTTGACGGCAAGCTCCCCGAGGACAAAGATAGGATGTTGAGGGCTATAGATAATACTTTGGAGAGTGTCCGGGCCAACACAGGGGCATAAGGGCGAGATAATGACATCGCAGGTATTCTATCGCAAGTGGCGTCCCCAAACCCTGTCCGACGTGGTGGGACAAGAGCATGTGACCCAAACCCTGGCTAATGCCCTCAAAACAGGGCGGGTGGCCCATGCCTACCTCTTCTGTGGCCCTCGGGGAACGGGGAAGACCAGCACCGGTCGCATCCTGGCGAAGGCGGTGAATTGCTTAAATGCTGGCCAAGGGGAGCCCTGCAACGCCTGCCCCCTGTGTCAGGCGATCACCGAGGGGCGTGCCCTGGATGTGATGGAGATCGATGCAGCCTCCAATCGGGGCATCGACGAGATCCGCGAACTCAGGGAGAGGGTAAGATTTGCCCCAAATATGGCAAGATATAAGGTCTACATCATCGATGAGGTCCACATGCTCACCGAGCCAGCTTCCAATGCCCTGCTCAAGACCCTGGAGGAGCCCCCTCCCCATGTGCTCTTCGTGCTGGCGACCACCGAGCCCCATAAGGTCCTGCCCACCATCCTTTCCCGGTGCCAGAGGTTCGATTTTCGGCGCATCCCTCAGGCCGCCATGGTATCAAGGCTAACGGGCATCTGCGACCGGGAGGGCATTGGCATCGAGCCTTCGTCTTTGAA
>JBHIBU010000088.1:0-5554 GCA_046759245.1 Dehalococcoidia bacterium
CACAAGGGAGGTACCAGTTTCATGTCCACATGCTGGCGCACGGAAGAAGCATTTGTCGGGCGCAGCGCCCTTTATGTCAGGGATGTGTTTTCAATGAGGGGTGCCCCTCAAGCTTCATAGGTGGAGAAGGCGATGAGAAGAGAAAAATTTGAGGAATTGGTGGCTGAGGCGCTTGAAGGTCTGCCGCAGGACTTTCAGGAGAAACTGGAGAACATCGCGGTGGTGGTACAGGATTGGCCTACCCTAGACCAGTTGGCAAGCGTAGGATTTAGGCATCGCGGGGACCTGTTGGGTCTATATGAGGGCATACCGCTGACGAAACGAGGCAGAAGGCAGAGCATGGTGTTGCCAGATAGGATAAGTATTTTCCAAAAGCCCATTGAGAGGATATGTCGCTCTGAGGAAGAGATAATGAGAAGGGTTGGGGGGACGGTGCGCCATGAAATAGCCCATTACTTCGGAATCAGCGATGAAAGGCTAAGGGAAATGAAGCGGCAAAAAGGGAGATGAGGAGTTTGCTACTACAGCAGGCTGAAGGAGAGAACCGATGAAAAAGGTAGGCATTATCAACGTTACAGGCTATATCGGCATGGAGCTGGCGCGATTGCTTCAGCGCCATCCTGGGGTCGAGCTTACCTCAATTACGGGAAGAAGTGCCCTGGGGCAAAAGCTGGGCGAGCTCCTGCCCCATCTTGCCGACATCGATCTAGTGATCCAGCCGGAGCTGGGGGATGTGGACCTCGTTTTTTCGGCCCTGCCTCACAAGACGAGCGCTGAGGCAGTATTGGTGGCGCTTGAGCAGGGCATCAAGGTGGTCGATATCAGCGCCGACTTCAGACTGAAGGATGCTAAAGAGTACCAAAAATGGTATGAATTTACCCATCCCCAACCACAGCTTCTGGGAGAGGCGGTCTATGGTCTGGTGGAGCTAAATCGCCCCCCTATCGCTTCCGCCCGCCTGGTGGCAAATCCCGGTTGTTACCCCACCGGCGCCCTTCTCGCCCTGGCCCCCGTGGTCAAGGAGGGGCTGATCGAGCCTGGGATCATCATCGATGCTAAGTCAGGGGTCTCCGGAGCGGGGAGAACATTGAGCATCGACACCCATTTCTCAGAGGCAAATGAAAATGTCTCTGCCTATGCCCTCGATGGGCATCGTCATCTTCCAGAGATAACTCAGGAGCTTTCTAGATTAAACCCGGAGCTATCTTTCTCTGTTACCTTCGTCCCCTACCGCGTGCCGATGAGCCGGGGGATCCTCACCTCCTGCTATGCGCAGCTCAAAGAGGGGGGAATAGCTGGCAAGGGGGAGATAAAGGAGCTTTATGGGGATTTTTACCGGGGCGAGCCCTTCATAAGGGTGGTTGCCGCACCGCCGCAGACCAAGCAAACCTGGGGAAGCAACCTCTGTTTTATCTACCCCACCACCGATGTGAGGACGGGGAGGCTCATTGTGATTAGCTGCATCGACAACCTGGTAAAGGGGGGAGCGGGGCAGGCAATACAAAATATGAACCTCATGCTCGGCCTTCCCGAGGGGATGGCGCTGGAGGGGGTTGCGGTCTATCCCTAGGCAATCCATCCCCGCTGTGCTAAAATATAAATTGAATACAAGGATATGCCACCTGTAGGTCGGAAAAGCCCCCATCGTCTAGAGGTCTAGGACGTCAGCCTTTCAAGCTGGAAACAGCGATTCGAATTCGCTTGGGGGCACCATCTCCCCTTGGAAATGAACTGATGCTCCCTTTTTCTCCCCTCTCTCATGCCTCTCTCGCCTTCCCGATTTTCAAAATGTCCTCTCCACAATAAAATCGGCAAGGAGCCGTAGTATTTCCCCCTTCTCACCAAATATTTCAACCTCTTTCTTGGCCTCTTCGATCAATCGTCGAGCCTTCTGGCGCGACTCTTCAATCCCGAAAAGGGCGGGATAGGTTGCTTTCTTCTGCCTGAGATCACTGCCTACCGGTTTACCCAACTGGACCTCATCCCCTTCCACATTGAGAATATCATCCACTATCTGGAAGGCCAGCCCGATCAATTTGCCGTATTGGTAAAGGGCCCCTATCTCTTCCTCCTCTGCATCCACAAGCGTAGCCCCCACCTTTAACGAAATGGCGATTAAGACCCCGGTCTTATGGCTGTGAATGTACTCCAATCGAGGCAGATCGATCTCTTTCCCTTCGGATTGAATATCTACTACCTCACCACCGATCAGCCCCAGAGTTCCTATTGCTGCGGCAACCTCTTTAATCACCAATGGCATCGCCTGTTTATTGATCGTGTCTATTTCGCTATTTTGAGCAAGCAACTGAAAAGCGTGGGTGAGTAGCCCATCCCCAGCTAAAATAGCCATATCTTCTCCAAAGACCTTGTGGCAGGTTAATTTTCCTCGCCGATAATCATCGTTATCTATAGCTGGCAGGTCATCATGGATTAAGGAAAAGGTATGAATGAGTTCTATAGCACACGCGGTAGGTAAAACACTTTCCGCTCTCCCCCCAACAACCTCCGCTGCCGCTATTACCAAAATCGGTCGCAATCTCTTGCCCCCGGCAAAAACACTATATCTCATTGCCTCATGAATGGTTTGAGGATATTCAGTTTCCGGGGGAAGATATTGGTTTAACGCTTCATCGATTATCTTCCTTTTTTGCTCCAGGTATTTCTTAAGCTCCATCTCTCTTTACTCCTTTAATTGAATGCTAAAAGGGACGCAAAAGTTTCAACATCGTACCGCTTTAAACATAGCCTTCTGTGGAAATATATTGGGGACATGCCTTCACTCTTGATAATAGAACTCATCCTCTCACCTCTTTGGGTTTCCAGCCTGTTTCTATTATACATCTTTACTTAAAAACTTAAAAAGTGCTCCCCGCTGGATTCACCGGGGAGCGCTTCAAATAATCTACAACAAGATTGTAAATTATAACAATGGGAATTTACCCTTTTGTCATACCTTTTTTGAGAGTTTTCTGGAAAACGGGATTTGAAATTCCCCCGGAAAGGACGGATGCAGGCTTGGTGCTGGTATGACGGCCCCAGCGAGCAGTGGTCAAAAGGTATCGCTAGCGCACCGCAGAGCGGACAAGGGTCTTCTTCGCCACCTCTGGATCCCTGCACCTGGTAAGTGTTTCCTCCAGGCTGATGAGCCCCCTGCGGAAAAGGTCGATGAGCGCTTGATCCAGCGTTTGCATGCCGAATTCGGCCCCCGTCTGCATAACATTCACCATCTGTGGGGTCTTCGCCTCTCTGATTAGGTTCTTGACAGCGTCGTTAGCTATCATCACCTCCACGGCGACGATACGCCCTGAGCCATTAACCATTGGTATTAAGGTCTGATAAAGCACCCCTTGCAGCGTGGTGGAGAGCTGGATTCGCACCTGTTGCTGTTGGTGAGGGGGAAAGACATCGATCACCCGGTCGATAGCTTGGGAAGCACCGGGGGTATGGAGGGTGGCGAGAATGAGGTGCCCGGTCTCTGCGGCGGTTAAAACAGTGGCAATGGTCTCCAGATCTCGCATCTCCCCTACCAGGATGACGTCAGGGTCCTGGCGCAATGCATGCTTTAAGGCAACTGCGAAGGACTTGGTGTCGGTTCCCACCTGCCTCTGGGAGATAAAGCACCTCTTATTCTCATGTTGAAACTCTATGGGGTCTTCGATGGTGATAACGCGTCGGCATGTGGTCATATTAAGATGTTCGATCATAGCGGCAAGGGTGGTCGATTTGCCACTGCCAGCGGGCCCTGTGATCAGAACCAGTCCGTGTTCCTTCAGGGCTAAGACCTTACATACCTCGGGCAACCTGAGCCCATCGATATCAGGGATTACAGTGCGAATTAGACGGAAGGAGAGGCTGATGGTGCCCCGCTGGAGGGAGGCATTGACACGGAAGCGCCCGTTCCCCCGGATGCTGTAGGCGAAGTCCAGCTCCAGCTCCTGGTCAAATAACTTCCTCTGTTCCTCAGTGGTGATATCGAGAAAGGCTTGGTAAACATCCTCATCGGTCATTTTAGGGAGATCCATTTGAGAGAGGAGTTCACCATCGATGCGCAGCACCGGCGGACTGGGGGCGGTGATATGAAGGTCCGATGCATCTGTTTCAATTAGACGCTGCAGCAGCTCATTGATATACATGCTCATGGCTCCCTAGAAATAAATGATATTTTTGGTCGATTTATTCTAATTTTAACCGATTGAGCGGAAATGTCAAGCCCCCTTCGCCAAGGGCAAGATGGGCCAATTTTGGCGATGAAGTCAAGAGCGGTTGGGTTCAGCAACGATGGAACATTTTCTACAAGATAGGGTAGTATTCCCTGGTTTCCTCATCCTTGCGCAGCTTCCCCTGATGGATCAACCCTTGGATGGCTTCAGCAACCTCGATCCTAGCCGCAGCAACCCCCTCCTCAATAGCTGAGAGCTTGGCGCCAGGGTGCTCACGAGTATAGGCTAAGACCCTGTTTTGTAGCGATGTCTTCCCCTTCGAGCCTTTAACCCTCTTCTCGCTCGCCATTTGTCTTCATCTACCCTTGCCATTGGTGATTTCCCTGTGGAGGATAGGCCCATATCATGGCCGGGGCGGCAGTCAATGCATCCTGATCACGCCATAGCGCAACGCTAAGACCACGGCGTGGGTGCGGTCGTTAGCGGCAAGCTTGCGCATGATAGAGGTAACGTGATTTTTCACCGTCTGGTTGCAGATACCAAGGGTATAAGCGATCTCCTTATTTGAATTACCCCGGGCGATATAGTCTAGGATCTCGGTTTCCCGGCGAGAAAGCGGTGAAATCAAGGGTTCAATCTCTTTTTCGACCAAAAGCAGGTCCTGGAATTGCTGGAGGACACTCAAGGCAACGCCTGGCCTGGTCAGCAGGCTTTCATTTATCGGGTATTCCCCTCGGTAAGCTTTCCTTACTTGATAGATGATCTCCTTATCGGTAGCCTTCTTGGTCAAATAGCCTGCGGCCCCTGCTCGGATGGCGAGCAGGAGCTGCTCATCGTCTTCATAGCTTGCCATTAGGATAACCGATGTGGTGGGTGAGTGGCGTCTGATTTGGCGTGTCAACTCAAGGCCATTCAGAGAGGGTAGCTCAGAATCGAGGATCACCAGGTCGGGCGATAACGCTTTGATCTCATAAAGAGCCTCCTCGCCGTCATCAGCCTCGCCTATTATCTCTATCTCGCCTTCTTTCGAAAGCGCCATGCGCATGCCCTCTCGATAAAGCACCTGACCATCCGCTAGGAAGACCCGTATCTTCTCCATCCAAATCACCAGCCCACTTTAATTAATATACCAGCTACCTTTACAACCTAGTCAATAGTACTTCCGAACCAGAAAGGGGGGATTTTGGGTCCTATTGGGCCGACTTTATGGCAGGCATGATACAAGCAGGATGTTTGGCATTAGCCATCGATTTGGCGATGACTTGGCCCCCATCTTTGGGCGTGGGCTTCCTTTAGCTGCTGAAAGTGGCTTCGAAAGGAAGCTGAGGTGATTACGTCCGTGGACATGATCACGGCATCCTCTCTGTTATCGGTGTAATAGCCTCGACGCACCC
>JBHIBU010000089.1:0-5536 GCA_046759245.1 Dehalococcoidia bacterium
TATCATCAAGCCCCATGCCGCTTAAAAGCGCTGTGGGGCCCAGCATCTCCCTCATGCCGGGCCCTCCTCTGGGTCCCTCATAGCGGATCACTACCACAAGTCCTGGCGCAATGGACCCGCCAAGGATCGCTCCAGTGGCTTCCTCTTCGCAGTCAAAAACCCGAGCCGACCCACGGTGGGAAAGCATCTCAGGGGCCACGGCAGCTCTCTTCACCACCGCCCCCTCTGGCGCCAGGTTGCCGAAGAGAACAGTGAGCCCCCCCGTTGGGGAGTGAGGATTGGAAAGGGGACGAATGACCTTTTCGTCCTTAACCATTGGCTCCGTAGCTGACAGGTTTTCTGCAGGAGACCTCCCCGACACTGTCTTAACCTCTAGGTTCAGCCGAGACATGAGTCGCCACATCACCGCCGGTATGCCACCGGCGAGGTCCAGGTCCTCAACATGGTAACCCCCGGCGGGGCTTATCTGGGCCAGATGTGGTGTCTTTTCGCTTATCTCGTTTACCTCCGAAAGAGGGAAATCGAGCCCTGCCTCGTGGGCGAGGGCCATAAGGTGCAGAACCGAGTTGGTGCTCCCCCCCAATGCCATATCCACCACAAAAGCATTCTGGATAGAGTCCTTGGTGATAATATCGCCGGGGCAAATCCCCTTGGCCAGTAGCTCCATAATCTGCCTTCCTGCCTCCTTAGCCAGCCCGAGGCGGCGGGCGTCAACGGCGGGGATGGTGCCATTTCCCGGTAGCGCCATCCCTAGAGCCTCGGTGAGGCAGTTCATCGTATTGGCGGTGAACATCCCGGCGCAACTGCCGCAGCCGGGACAGACAACCGCCTCCAGCTCCTTGAGCTCTCTTTCGCTCATCTCCCCAGCAGCCACCTTGCCCACCGCCAAAAAAACGGTGTTAAGATCGACCGCTCTTAGCTCGTCCCCAATCCAGAAACGCCCTGCCAGCATGGGGCCGCCACTGATGAAGATGGAGGGGATATTTAGCCTCACCGCTGCCATCAGCATCCCCGGCACGATCTTGTCGCAGTTGGGGATGAAAACCAGGGCATCGAAGGCGTGGGCCTGGGCCACAATCTCTACGGAGTCAGCGATGAGCTCGCGGCTGGGGAGGCTATACCTCATCCCCCGGTGCCCCATGGCAATACCATCGCAAACCCCGATGGTGTTCACCTCAAAGGGGGTACCCCCAGCGCTTCTCACCCCGCTTTTTACCGCCTCGGCAATGGCCCTCAGGTGAATATGACCTGGGACCACCTCGCTGAAGCTGTTCACAATGCCAACGAAGGGCTGTTCCAGATCCCTTTCTGTGCACCCTAAGGAACGAAGCAAGGCACGATGAGGGGCGCGCTCCACACCCTGCTTTACTAGATCGCTTCTCAATTTGCCCCCTCATTATTAAAAACCGCCCCTCTGGGACGGTTTTTTTGAAATGACATGCCGTTCCCAATTGATTGCAACAAGTTATCACAATTCCTACAGAGTTGTCAAGGAGCTTGGGCGGCGCCAACTAGCTGGGCGATGTCCTCCACCCCTTCCCTCTCCATGAAGCGTTCCACGCCCCCGAGAACCTCAAGGGCGGTCTTGGGGTTAACAAGGTTTGCCGTGCCTATCTGAACTGCGGTGGCTCCCGCCGCGATGAACTCCAGGGCATCATCGGCGGAGCAGATGCCGCCGCAGCCAACGATGGGGACCTTCACCGCCTGGGAAACCTGGTAGACCATGTAAAGGGCGATGGGCTTGATGGCAGGCCCCGAGAGGCCCCCGGTTATGCCTCCCAGGAAGGGCTTTCTCTTTGTTATGTCGATGGTCATGCCCACTACCGTATTGATCAGGGATAGGGCATCGGCCCCCGCCTGGCAAACAGCCCGGGCGATCTGGGCGATATCGGTCACATTGGGGGTCAGCTTGACGATGACGGGCAGGCTGGTCTGCGATTTCACCGCCGCGGTGACCCCAGCAGCCATCTCGGGGCTTTTGCCAAACTCCATCCCTCCCCAGGCAACATTGGGGCAGCTTATGTTTACCTCGATGCCGCTGACCCCAGCGACCCCATCAAGCCTGCGCGCCAGCTCAGCGTACTCCTCGATGCTCTCCCCTGCGATGTTGACTATCACCGGGATGCGCCAGGTGGCCCAGATGGGCGCTTTCTCTGTGATCAAGGCATCGATTCCGATGTTCTGAAGACCCACCGAATTGAGCAGGCCTGAGGCGGTCTCGGTAAGGCGTGGCTGGGGGTTCCCCGGGCGAGGGCTAAGGGTGGTCCCCTTGGAGACGATGGCTCCCAGCCTCTCGATATCCAATGTTTTGGCGTACCCCGTGCCATAGCCCACGGTTCCCGCCGCGGTCATCACCGGATTGGCCAAAAGTAGACCTCGCTCATTATGGGGGGCAAGCTCAACGCAAAGGTTCAAGCCAAAAGCCTCCAAAGATCGTTTGCTTTTCCCAATGATACTCCTTCCTCGCCATCGCTTCAACCCACTGCTTGACGTTGTCGTAGGGATAGGCAAAATAACCGAGTGTAGAATGGAGATATAACAGGTTCACCGAGAAGTTCGGTCCTGAGGCGGGCAAGGCCGCAAAAAATGGGCTAAAAGGGGGCAAAATGACCTCAGAAGGCGATTTTCTAGCTTAGAGGGAGCCCAATTCATGATGTGCTTAAGAAGGGCTGCAATTTTGCTATCTGGGCTTATTGTCCTCTTTTCACTATTGCAAACTTTGTACTGAGATGAAGCTAGCAGATTTGCCCCTGCCTGGTCGACCTCCCCGTCAGCGGCGCAGCCACCGCCGCCACCAGGGTCGTTTTGCCTCCACCAGCAGCTTCACCTGGTCCTCCAGGTGACGGCACTGAGCCTGAAAGTAAGCCACCTGCGCATAAAGCTCAGCCTTCTCCTGCTGCAAGGCCTTGATCATGTCTAGGGTTTTGTCCAGGGCAGAGGGTGTGGCCCCGTCTACACCTGCCGGGGCGTTCGCAGCCTCTTCCAGCTCGTCGATACGGTACTCGGCACCAAAGCGCCCGGGCACCAACACAGCTTTGATTTTGCCGCTCTTTATCTGGCGCCGCACCGTTCTCTGCGACACCCCTAATGCTTGAGCAGCCTCGGCAACTGTCAGGCCATGTCTAGACATCTGACCATAGTCCCCTAGACAAAGTCTAGCCAAACATGGGGCAAATGTCAAGAGCTAAGGGGAGGTATCGCCATCGGCGACACCCCTCTTTCCAGGAAAAGGTTGTTCTTCCCACCTCCGCCCCGATATATCGGGGCTCGGACCGCTCACCCGAGATAAGCTTCGGGGGCTTTGCCCCCGCAACCCCTTTTCGCACTTAGCGGAGCTTATCTTGCCAGCTAAAGCCACACACTTCGGCCGAAGTGCCAGCTCAAACAGGGGGGAAAGGAGCGAAGCTCCAAGGGGAGGGTGGGTGGGATTATCCAGCATTGGTAAACAGCCTTTTTAGGAAAAGTCTTGATTAGCTGAACATAACCTCGTATTGTCTATGGGGCGCTGACCTGTGGCGGGATTCCGGATTTGTGATATACTAAGACGAGCATAGAAAGCTCGAAAAAAGCCAGCGTAGCTCAGGGGTAGAGCAGCGGTTTCGTAAACCGCCGGTCATCGGTTCGAATCCGATCGCTGGCTCTGAGGAGGAGCGGTGAGCAAAATTTTGGAGAAGTTGCAGCGCATCTCCAGCGGTCGCAGTCAACCAATGGGTTTCAGGGCAGCGGCGACTATAGTGAAGGGTCCTTCCATGGTGCTTATCGCTGCCTTGAATAAAGGGGATGCCGCCTCTGCTGGGGAGAGCGCCGACGCAGTGCTCTTTCCCGGGGGAAAGCTGAAGGAGGGGAGCCTGGGAAAGATTGTAGCCTCCTTAGGGGACCTTCCCTGGGGGGTATCTGTGGAGGAGGCAACCGGGGAGGAACTCTCCCAGCTCAAAGAGATGGGATGCGATTTCCTGGTCTTTAACGCGGCAAGGGCACCGCTGGCGCTGCTTCGAGAGGAGGAGATGGGTAAGATTGTGGAGATAGAGCCCTCTCTAGCCGATGGCTTGGTGAGGGCTATCGAACAGTTGCCCATCGATGCGGTGCTTATTGGTGAGGAGGGCGAGCTTTCTATACATCGCCTGATGGTCTGCCAGCGTCTCGCCAACCTGGTGCGTAAGCCCCTGGTTGCTCTAGCACCTATCGCCATGTCCCAGGAAGAGCTCCAGGGTCTTTTCGAGGCAGGGGTGGTGGGGGTGGTAGTGAAGTTGGAGGGGAGCGCCGAGGAGCTCTCCAAGTTGAGGCAGGCCATTGAGGGACTGCCCTCCTTTAGGAGAAGGAAAGCAAGGGTGCAGCCCCTCCTCCCCTACGCTGTCGAGGAGATAACCGAGCCTGAGGAAGAATATTAGCCTACCAGGCTCTTGATCAAAGAGAGCTCATCCCTCAACAGCCTGGGCATAAGGAAATTGTTCTTGATGTGTTCCTTACCCTGCTTGCCCAGTTCGTGGGCTACTCTGGGGTGTTGCAGGAGATAGGCCACCCTTTCAGCGCACTCCTCAATGCTGGTGATGAGATATTGGGTAAGGGCGCCGGTCATCTGCAAAGGAATGCCCCCGGTATTGCCGGCGACCACGGCGGTTTTCTTCCAAAGTGCCTCGGCAACCACCAGACCAAACCCCTCCTTGATAGACTTTTGGAGCACCACCCCGCTCGCTGTCTGAAAGGCGTTTACCTCCATGTTGCCCACCCCGGTGAGGTTGGAGAAGATATGGATATCGGGGTCTTTTTTCGCCTCCTCATGGACCGTGGCATAGATATCCCAGGCCTCAGGGTCATCGCCGGCGAAGGAGGTGATAAGGGCTAATTGAAGCCCAGGGACCCTTTCTTTTGTGAGGCGATATACGTCCATCACTCCCAAGGGGTCTTTCCATAGGTCAAATCGGGAGATCTGGGCGATAAGGGGGCGGCTCTTGTCAAGGTCAAGGTTATCAAGCATCTCCCGCCAAAGGGAGGAGGGGAGGGGCATGTTCTTGGTGCTGAAGGGGTCGATGGCGGGAGCCATGGTAGCGATTTTTGGAACTCTAAGGCCGGCAGGAACAAATTTGTCCATGGTGAAGACCGCGGCATCATACTCCTCGATGTAGGGGCTCAGGAACTGCCAGGTCGCTTCATCGGGGTCTGAGCTATCGACATGACAACGCCAGATCCACTTCGCCTGGGAGATGTCACAGAAATGGCGTAGCGCTGCTGGTTGAGGGTCGTTGACAATAAAAACGTCGTAGTTAGGGTCTAGCTCCCTAGCGTTGTCCAGGTTATTGGATTTGTAGGCTCTCTGGGTTGCTTCGTTCTCGATAAGGGGATATTCACTCCCTTGAAGGGCGTTATGTAGCGACTTGGTGATGGTGAAGAAACTCCGGTCGCCCCGTATGACCTGCCAATCGGAGCTGATCCCTGCCCCTCGCGCCAAGGGGATGTATGATGAGAGCAGTTCGGCAACCCCACCGCCGAAGGGGGTGGAGCTGATGTGACATAGCCTTAGCCCTTTCAGATCCTCCGC
>JBHIBU010000090.1:0-5409 GCA_046759245.1 Dehalococcoidia bacterium
ATGGGAGGTCTGATCGTTCTCACAATAGCGTGGATCATCATTGGCATTGTTATCGGGGCGCTAGGGGGGATGATAATTCGGAGCAATCCCCCCTATGGGCTGAGGGTTGAGATAGGGGCGTGTATCGGTGTCGCCCTGCTATTTGGCGCCGGAGCATGGCTTGAGGGGGGATGGATTGGTTTTGGCGGCGCCGGGAGGCTGGCCTATGCCATGGTCTTTTCTGCCATCGGTGCTGTAGCCATGCTCTGGCTTTTGCGCTGGTGGAAGAGGAGACACCCCGCATCTGAGGGGTTGGATGGGCGATAACATAATCGAAGTGGAGAATGTAACCAGGAGATTCCGCGCCACATTGGCTATCGATGGGCTCAGCCTGGCGGTCACGAGGGGAGAGATACTGGGCCTCGTCGGCCCTGACGGGGCGGGCAAAACAACCACCCTTCGCCTGCTGGCGGCGATTATGGAGCCCACAAGCGGCATGGTGAGAGTGGCCGGCCATGACACGGTGAAGGAGCCCGAGGAGATAAAGAGGCGCATCGGTTACATGCCGCAGCAGTTCAGCCTTTATGGGGACCTCTCGGTCAAGGAGAACCTCCATTTCTTCGCCGATATCTTTGGCGTGGGCATTGACAAGAGAGAGGCGAGGATCGCCCGTCTACTGGCCTTCTCTCGCCTCACCGAGTTTCAGGATAGGCCGGCGGGGCAGCTTTCAGGGGGGATGCAGAAGAAGTTGGCCCTGGCCTGTTGCCTCCTGCACCAACCGGAGCTTTTGCTCCTGGATGAGCCCACCACAGGGGTGGACTCGATATCGCGCCGCGAGTTCTGGGACATCCTTACCGAGCTACACCTCTCCGGGGTGACCCTTGTGGTCACCACCCCTTACATGGATGAGGCCGAGCGTTGTTCCCGGGTGGCACTTATGTTCCAGGGGCGGCTCATCGCCTGCGACGAGCCAGAGGTTATCAGGCAACAGGTAGCTGGCGATCTTATCGAGGTGAGGACAGCCGATCTGGGGAGGGTGAGAGAGGCTATCAGGGGGTTGAAAGGAGTCCTGGAGATCCAGACCTATGGTGACCTACTTCACGTCATCGTCGCCAACGGCACAGAGGGTATCCAGCTCATAACACGGGAGCTAGCCGAGCGGGGAATAGCTGCCCAGGACATCAGGCAAAGCAAGCCACGCCTGGAGGACTCCTTCGTCTCTCTGATTCAGAAGCAGCTTGCCCAGCGGCCAGACGGTGAGGTAATCGGGGAATGAAGAGAACCCTCGCCGTAATGAGGAAGGAGACGCGGCATATCTTAAGGTCCCCGGTGACCTTCGTGTTGGTGGTCATGTCGCCGCTTCTTTTATTATTGATAATGGCCCTCATGTTCTCCATCGACGTCAGAGGGGTTCCCATCGCGGTGATGGATTACGACCATAGCTTGCTCTCGCGCAGCTATATTTCGGGGCTCATTAGCGGCGGTGAGCTTCGCCTCCTCTATTATGCCGAAAATTACGATGAGATAGAAGAGCTGTTTTTTGATGGCGAGGTACGCGCCGCCGTTGTCATACCTTCAGGTTTTGAGCAAGACCTTCTGCGCCAAACGGGAGCCCAGATACAGATCATCAGCGACGGCACCGAGCCTATAAGCGCTAACTACGCCCTGCGGCATATCCGCACTTTCAGCCAAGATTTTACCCTTGAGCTATTGATGAGTAGTACTGGAGGGCAGGCACAGCAGCCCGTCAACCTCAGCATCAGGCCATGGTATAACCCTGAACTAAAACCCGTTGTGGGCTTTGTTCCGGGCCTGATTGCCGTAGTTATGGGGCTTCCTGCGGTTGCCGTTGCCGCGGCCGTGGTCAAGGAAAAGGAGCAGGGAACGATGGAGATGCTGATCGCCACCCCGCTGCGAGGCTGGGAGCTTCTGCTGGGAAAGCTCCCCCCCTATATTGCCGCTGGCCTCTTGAACGTGATACTGGCCACCACAGTGGGCGTCTTCTGGTTGGGGGTGCCCTTTGTCGGCAGCTTCCCCCTCTACCTTCTCCTCGCCATCGCCTTCTTTATTGCCAGCTTCGGGCTGAGCTTGCTCATCTCTACCTTCCTCAAGAGGCAAATGGTGGCAATCCTCCTTGCCCTTTTGGTTTTCCTTTACCCTAGCTTCTTCCTCTCCGGACTCATGTACCCTGTCTCCAGTATGTCAACAGAGATGCAGATAGTGGCCAACCTCTTGCCCGCGACCCATCTTGTGGCCATCAGCCAAGGCCTTTTCCTCAAGGGGTTAGGCCTCGATGTACTGTGGTCCAATGCAGTGATCCTTTTGGCGATCGGCCTGGTGACCATAGGCCTGGCAATCTGGCGATTCCGTAAGAAGCTCGCCTAGCGCAAAAAATCCGACCCCAGGAAAAGGGATGATATATAGGATACTAAGTTTAGTAAAGAAGGAGCTGATTGAGCTCTCCAGAGACCGTTTGCTGGTGATCCTCGTTATCGTGTTCCCGGTGGTGGAGCTGTTGCTCATCGGCTTCGGCACCACTAACCCCACTGAAAACATAACCACAGCCATTCTGGACCTCGATCAAAGCCAGCACAGCCGCCAGGTAGTCCAGGCTCTGGAGAACAGCAGAGAGCTCAATATTAAATATTACAGCTCTGATGGGGACGAGGTGGACGGCCTGCTGGATAGGGGAGAGGTGAGTGCGGCTTTTATCGTTCCTCATGGCTTTGCCGCCGATCTCGCCAATGCAGAGAGACAAGCCGAGTTGCAGCTAGTTGTGGACGGCAGCCAGAGCATAGTGGCCCGAGAGGCCATAGTTGCCGCTCAAGCCGCCGTCGCCACCTTCGAGCAGTCCATCCTCATCTCATCACCGGGCGGCTCTATGCCCCTCGAACCCAGGGTTCGCGTGTGGTTCAACGAAACGCTGAGCATGGCCATCTCTATTATCCCCTCGGAGATGGTCTTCATACTGATCTTCATAGCTTTAGTGATACCGGCGTGGGGCATCGCACGGGAGCGGGAGCGGGGAACCCTGGAGCAGCTAATGATCTCGCCCCTGAGAACCTACGAGCTTTTCCTGGGCAAAGCCATTCCCGCTGTGATTGTGGCCTTCACCGTTTTTCTACTCATGCTGGTCATGGTGGCCTTCGTTTTTGAAGTTCCGCTAAGGGGATCTTTGGCCGCCATTTTCGGCATCTCTCTGTTCGTTATCCTTGTCTATCTGGGGCTGGGCGTTATCTTCTCGGTGTTCTCTAGAACTCAAATGCAGGCCCTGCTCTTGGTCTTCCTTTTCACGATGGTGGAGAGTGTCTTTTCTGGTTATATGACCCCTGTGGAGAGCATGCCCCTCGTGATACAATGGCTCTCTAACCTAGCCCCGCTCAAGCACGCACTCATCCTCTTCAGTGGCGTCATGGTTAAAGGCTCCTCCCTTGGAGCCTTCCCCACCGAGATAATCGCCCTGGTGCTGCTGGGGGTGGCCTTCTGGGCGATCGCTATCATAAGCTTGAGAAGGAGGAGCGCGGTCTAGAGATGAACCTCGATAGGTATTCGGTTGTAGCGGAAGAGCTAAGCAAGAGGTTCGGTAACTTCATCGCTGTGGATAGGGTGAGCTTTAAGGTCGAGAGGGGCGAGATCTTTGGTTTTCTGGGCCCCAACGGCTCGGGCAAGACCACAACCATCCGCATGCTGCTGGGTCTCTTGAGACCGACGCGTGGCAGGGCTTGGGTATTGGGCTACAATGCTACCAGGCAGCCCTATGCTATTCGCCATCGAATCGGTTATGTTTCTCAGCGCTTCGCTCTGTACGAGGATCTAACGGTGGGCCAAAATCTGGAGTTCTATGGCCGTACCTATGGACTGAGTAATGAGCGCCTGAGGAACAGGAAGGAGACGACCCTGGAATTGACCGGCCTCAACGGCTCCCAGAACGACTTGGCTAAGGATCTGGCCGGCGGCTGGAAGCGACGCCTGGCTCTGGGCGTGGCTATCATTCACCAGCCAGAGCTTCTCTTCTTGGACGAGCCCACCGCCGGCGTCGACCCTATCTCCAGGCACAGCTTCTGGGACCTACTCTATGAGCTGGCCGAGGGGGGCACAACTATATTTGTGACCACCCACTACATGGATGAAGCCGAGTGCTGCCATCGGCTGGCCTTCATCGACAAGGGCAAGCTCGTCGCCCAGGGGACTCTGCAAAGCCTCAAAGACAGGATGAGCGGTCAGATACTGGAGATAGATTGCAGCCAACCCGATGTGGCTATTAGGGGCCTCCAGGAGATGCGCCTGTTTCAAGAGGTGGCCCTCTATGGAAACCTGATCCATGTGACAGTTCAGGACACGGAGGGGCACAGGCTCCTCATCGAGGAGAGGCTGCGCCAAAAGGGTGTGCAAATAAGGAGCATGGAGGTTGTTCCCCCTTCCCTGGAGGACGTCTTCATCTCCAGCATGGAGCGGGGATAGGAGAAAGGAATTTCATAAGGCAATGGAGGTTAAGCCATGAGACTGTCGGATTTGGTCAGCCGCCTCGGGGGCGAAGGAGCAACCAGGAGGGCTAAATTGGTCATCGCGGTTTTAATGCTGCCCATAATCTTTGCTGGAGGCTTACTGTTGTACTCCAAAGCAAGCCCTGAGGGCTGGGCTCAGGTAAGGGCTGACCTGGGGCTAGAGCCGGCTCAGGCCCAGCCCGTCATCATGGCCTGGGGTTTTATCGAGGCTGATGAGACCTATGTTTATGCAGAGACAGGGGGCAGGATTGTGGAGATCGCAGTCGATGAGGGCGACGAGGCGGAGGTGGGCGATGTCGTGGCCAGGCTGGATGCCACAGACTTGGATGCTCAAATAGAGGCGGCGGAGGCCGCTGTGGAGGTGGCCAAGGCCACCTTGAATCAGGCCGAGGTGGCGGCTGATCATACCCGGGAGCTCCTGGCAGCAGCCAGGGCGCGGAAAGGATCAGACTACCAGTGGGTCCGCCAGCTCCGGATAGATGAGGCCGCAGTGGAGACTGCCGAAGCCAATGTGAGGCTGGCGGAGGCAAACATGGCAGTCCTTGAAACTCAGAGAGAGCAACTCACAGTACGCTCGCCTGTTGCCGGCATGGTGGTGGAAAAGGTGGCCACTGTGGGGGAGGTGGTTACGCAGTTTACACCGACGCCTATCGTCGTTGTGGCCAACCTCGACGAGCTAACTCTGACAATCTACGTCTCAGAGTTGCAACTGGGCTTGGTGAACCTGGGCCAGGATGTCGCGATAACGGTTGACTCCTTCCCCAGCGAGACCTTTATCGGGGAGGTAACCTACATCTCGCCCCAGGCGGAATTCACCCCAACCACAGTTCAGACACAGGAGGAGCGAGTAAAGATGGTCTTCCGCGTTAAAGTGAGAATCCCCAATCCAGAGCACAGGCTGAAAGCAGGTATGCCTGCCGATGCA
>JBHIBU010000091.1:0-5385 GCA_046759245.1 Dehalococcoidia bacterium
GAAGGCATGGGCTGGGGGTAAGTGCCGCCACCATCCGAAACGAGATGGCACGCCTTGAGGAGGACGGCTATATTACTCGCCGTCATGCCTCAGGGGGTGGCGTTCCCTCGGATAAGGCCTACCGATACTATGTGGAGTCCCTGGTCAAGGAGGGCGATATCCCTGTGGAGGAGCAGCGCATGATCTCCCATCTATTCCACCAGGTGGAGAGGGAACTTGAGGAGTGGACCCGCTTAGCTGCTTCCTTACTTGCCCGCATGGTTCATAGCATAGCTATTGTTACCTCTCCCAAGGCGGTGGAGTCCCGGCTCAAGCATTTGGAGTTGATAGCAGTTCAAGATTTCCTGGCCCTGCTTATCATCCTCCTCCGGGAGACCAGGCTCAAACAGCAGCTATTAACTTTTGATGAGGCGATGTCTCAGGAGGAGCTTAGCTTTATCTCCAATAAATTGAATGCAGCCTTTAAAGATTTGACCAGGTTCGAGATCCTGTCCAGGGGAGTTGAGCTTTCCCCCGCTGCAGAGCAGGTAACGAAGGCCATAGTGCATATAATGGAGGGGGAGGATGTGCAAAGGTATGAGGAACCTTATATCGAGGGATTATGCCATATATTAACCCAGCCTGAGTTTGCCGGCGGTGAGATGATGTTGAGCCTTTTGGAGGTGCTGGAGAACAGGAGGCTTGTGAGGTCCGTCTTCCCTGAGATGCTCGCTGGGGGGGGCGTCCAGGTGATCATTGGAGCGGAGAACAGGGAGGATGCAATGCGGGAGTGCAGTATGGTGATCACCCAGTATGGCATTCCTGGCGAGGTCAGTGGCGCCCTGGGGGTAATGGGTCCCACCCGAATGCAATACGGACGGGCGATCTCTGCGGTGCGCTACATGGGTTCGCTGATGAGCGATCTGGTCGCTGAGCTGCATGGTGGAGAGTTCCCCAGAAGGTCAATATCTTAAAGGGGGTGCTACCGTGGGGGATGAGGAGAAAGACCTCGGCCCTGAGGAGGCAATTCAAGGGGAAGAGGATGTGGTCAGCGAGTTGGAGGATATGGAGTCGCTTAAGAGGGCGCTCTCTGAAGAAAAGGCTAAGGTGGAGGACTATCTCGCCAATTGGCAAAGGGCCCAGGCAGATTTCATAAACTACAAGAGACGCATCGAGCAGGAGCGAAACGAGACGGTCAAGTTCGCCAATGCGATGCTTATTCTGAACCTGCTCCCCGTTCTCGATGACCTGGAACGGGCTCTGGAGAGCGTCTCGGCAAAGCTTGCCGGACTCAGCTGGGTGGATGGCATTATGCTTATTTATCGAAAGCTCCAGGCGATTCTAGAGGGGCATGGGCTCACTGAGATCAAAGCCATGGGCGAGCCCTTCGACCCCAATCTTCATGAGGCGGTGCTCTTTGGAGAGGGGGAGGGGGGGAAGGTTATCGAGGAGCTTCAGAAGGGCTATAAGCTACATGATCGGGTGATTCGTCCCACCATGGTGAAGGTGGGAAAAAGCAAGGAGGAGAAGGAAGGGGTCCCCGAGGAGGGGCAATAAGCCTTACCTGTAGGGAGGATAAAAATGGGAAAGGTGATAGGTATTGATCTAGGAACGACAAATAGCTGCGTCGGTGTGATGGAGGCCGGGGAGCCAGTGGTGATCGTCAGTGCCGAAGGAGGCAGGGTGACCCCTTCGGTGGTGGCGGTGAGCAAGGCTGGGGAGCGCCTCACCGGGCAGGTGGCGAAGCGACAGGCGATCACCAATTCAGATAACACCATCTTCAGCATCAAGCGCCTCATGGGGCGAAAGTTCGATGACCCTGAGGTGGTGCGCGACAGGAAGGTATTGCCCTTCAAGATTACCGAAGCCCCTAATGGCGATGTTAAGATAGTTATGGGTGGTACAGAGTATAGCGCCCCAGAGATCTCGGCGATGATCTTGCAGAAGATGAAGATTGACGCTGAGGCCTACCTTGGGGAGAAGGTCACCGAGGCGGTGATCACCGTGCCCGCCTATTTTAACGATAGCCAGCGCCAGGCGACTAAAGACGCGGGAAAGATCGCGGGGCTTGAGGTCTTGAGGATCGTCAACGAGCCCACCGCCGCCTCTCTGGCCTATGGCCTGGACAAGAAGGAGGATCAAATCATCGCTGTCTACGACCTTGGTGGAGGCACCTTCGACATCTCCGTCCTTGAGCTTGGCGGGGGCACCTTTCATGTGAAATCCACCAACGGTGATACCCACCTTGGCGGAGATGACTTCGACGAGCGGGTGATCGATTGGCTTTGTGACGAGTTCAAGAGGGACCAGGGGATCGACCTTCGTCAGGATCGCATGGCGCTACAAAGGCTCAAGGAGGCTGCGGAGAAGGCCAAGTGCGAGCTGTCCACGGTAATGCAAACGGAGATAACCCTACCCTTTGTCACCGCCGACGCCTCGGGCCCTAAGCACCTCAATATCACCCTGACCAGGGCTAAGCTGGAGCAGCTGGTGATGGACCTTGTGGAGGAGACCCTCGGCCCCTGTCAGCAGGCGCTGGCGGATGCCGGCGTTACCGCGGCCCAGATCGATGAGGTTGTCCTCGTCGGCGGGCAGACGCGCATGCCTATGGTTCAGGAGAAGGTGAAGCAGCTCTTCGGCAGGGAGCCCTCGAAGGGGGTCAACCCCGATGAGGTGGTGGGCATCGGGGCGGCGATCCAGGCCGGGGTGCTCAAGGGGGAGGTGAGGGATGTACTCCTCCTCGATATCACCCCCCTCACCCTGGGCATCGAGACCCTGGGGGGCGTGATGACTGCGCTCATCGCTCGAAATACGACCATCCCCACTGCAAAGAGCCAGATCTTCTCCACCGCTGCCGATAGCCAGACCACCGTGGATATCCACGTGCTTCAGGGGGAGCGGGCCATGGCCACCGACAATAAGACTTTGGGGCGGTTTATGCTCGATGGTGTCATCCCCGCCCCCAGGGGCGTGCCCCAGATCGAGGTCACCTTCGATATCGATGCCAATGGCATCGTCAGCGTGAAGGCCCACGATAAGGGGACGGGCAAGGAGCAGAAGATCGTGATCACCGCCTCCAGCGGCCTGTCCAAGGAGGAGGTGGAGCGGATGCAGGGGGAGGCGGAGACCTATGCCGAGGAGGATCGCAGGCGGCGCGAGGAGGTGGAGGCCAGAAACGCCGCCGATACCCTGGCCTACACTGCGGAGAAGACCCTCCGCGAGCAGGGGGATAAGGTGCCCCCTGACCTTAAGCAGGAGACCGAGGATAAGATAGCCAAGGTGCGCTCGGCACTACAGGGGCCAGACATAAACGAGGTGCAGCGCACCATGCAGGAGCTATCAGAAGCGATGCAGCGGGTGGGCGCCGCCGTCTACCAGGCGCAGCCCCCACCCGGCGCTGAAGCATCAGCAGGTGAGGAGCCACCCGGAGAAAAGCCCCCGGAGGAGGGCACTGTGGAGGGCGAGTTCCGCGAGGTGTAAGGTAGTGAGTTTTAGAAAGAGGGGGGTGGAGGGCTATCCTCCGCCCCTTTTTTGTGATGTGCCTTTCTTCGCTTGTAAAGATGGACGAGGTGAATTATAATAAAATGTTAACCCTTAATCTTGGAATTTGAACAATGGCTACAAAGCGCGATTATTATGATGTCCTGGGCCTGGATAGGTCCGCCTCTGAGCAGGATATCAAGAGGGCCTTCAGGAAGCTTGCCTTCCAGTACCATCCCGACCGCAACAAGGAGGATGGGGTTGAGGAGAGGTTCAAGGAGATCAACGAGGCCTACGAGGTTCTCTCCGACACCGAGAAAAGGGCAACCTACGACCGCTTCGGGCATGTGGGGGAGGGGGTTGGTCAGGGTTTTGAAGGCTTCGATATTTTCCGGGGCTTCGGCGACATCTTTGATGCCTTCTTTGGTGGTGCCACCACGGCGACCGGGCGCGGCCCGCAGGTGGGCACCGACCTGCGCTATGGTCTTACCATCTCCTTTGAAGAGGCGGTTTTCGGCTGTGAGAGGGAGATCGAGATCAGGCGCACCGAGAACTGCTCCCTGTGCCATGGCGTCGGCAGCGAGCCGGGGAGCCAACCCTCAAGGTGCCCGGAGTGCAATGGCACTGGGCAGGTGCGCCGGGTGCAGCGAAGCGTTTTCGGCCGCTTTGTCAATGTGACCACCTGCGACCGCTGCGGTGGCGATGGTAGGATCGTCACCAATCCCTGTCACCAATGCCGAGGCTGGGGCAAGGAGGAAAAAGAGCGCAGGATCGCCCTCAACATCCCTGCCGGGGTGGATGATGGCTCCCAGATACGCCTCAGCGGGGAGGGCAACGCGGGCACCTGGGGTGGCGGCTCAGGCAATCTTTATGTAAGCCTCTCGGTGCAGGAGCACCCGTTCTTCAAGCGGCGAGGGGATGACATCCTCTACGACCTGCCCATCAACTTCGCCCAGGCAGCCCTCGGTGATGCGGTCGAAGTGCCTACAGTGGACAGCCCGGTCACCCTCAAGATTCCACAGGGAACTCAAACAGGAAGGATCTTCCGTCTCAGGGAGAAGGGGGTGCCCCATCTCAGGGGAGGAGGTAGGGGTGATCAGCTGGTAATGGTTCATGTCATCACCCCGCAGTCCCTGGATGAGGAACAGCGCAGTCTAGTCAAGGAGCTGGCGAAGACCCTGGGCAAAGCGACGATGCCCAAGGGGGAGAAGGGGTTTTTCCAGAGGATTAAGGACGTCTTCGACGGCATGACTTAGAGGGCAACATGCGCGGCGAAACGAGGAACTGGTGGACCCAGGCTTTAGCGGATTTGGAGGCGGCAAAGGTGAACCTTTCCGCCAGTCAATATTATGTTTGTGCCTTTCTCTGCCATCAGGCAGCCGAGAAAGCGCTCAAGGCAGTGATCATCGAGAAGCTTCGGGAGCTTCCGCCAAAGAATCATAATTTGCTTCGATTAGGGGAGAGGCTTTCTCTAACTGAGGAATTGCAAGCGGCGTTGCGCCGGCTGAACCCCGCTTACGCCAATGCTCGCTATCCCGATGCTGCAAATGGGGTGCCCGCTGAGGCTTTCGATGAGGGGATGGCGCAAGATCACATCGCTTATAGTGAACGGGTGGTGGAATGGGCAAGAAAGCAACTAGGCTTGTAGCAGACCCTTTAGTAAGGGAGTTTGCCCGCAAAGTAAGGGCGGCCTTTAACGTGGAGAAAATCATCTTCTTTGGTTCCCGGGTGAGGGGCGATCATCTCATCGACAGCGACTACGATTTTATCATTGTATCCGATGACTTTAAGGGCTTGCCTTTTACCGAGAGGATGACGCTGATGTATGAGTTCTGGGATTCCAATTTACCTATAGAACCCCTTTGCTACACTAGAGAGGAGTTCCAGCGCAAGAGTAACCAGATCTCTATGGTAAGTGATGCGGTA
>JBHIBU010000092.1:0-5352 GCA_046759245.1 Dehalococcoidia bacterium
ACCCTGGAGCTCTCCAATGTGGCAAAGCTGCCCGTCACCCTCTACTGTGGAATGAAGATCGGGCAGGTCTCCTTTATTCGCCTCACCTCCGCTGCGGAGAGGGTCTATGGGGATGAGGGTTTGGGGAGCAAATACCAGGGGCAGAAGGAACCCACCGCCAGCAGGTACTATCAGGATTTTGAGGAGAAATAAAGGGCGGAAAATGGACTATATGGAGCGCAGCCTCTCTCTGGCAAGGCTTGCTTTAGGGATCTCAAGCCCCAATCCCGCAGTGGGGGCGGTGATCGCTAATGACGGCGTGGTCATCGCTGATGGCTATACCCAGCCTCCGGGCTCAGCCCACGCCGAGGTGGTGGCGCTGAGGCAGGCAGGGGATAGAGCTCGGGGGGCGACGATGTATGTGACACTGGAGCCCTGTTGCCACTTCGGGCGGACCCCTCCCTGCACCCAGGCACTTATTGAGAGCGGCATCGCCGAGGTATGTATCGCCACCCTGGATCCCAATCCCTTGGTTTCAGGTCGGGGGAGGGAAAAGCTGGAGGCTGCCGGGATAAAGACCCGCCTTGGCGAGCATGAGGAGGAGGCCCGTGAGCTTAATGAAGCCTATATTAAATTTATCACCACGGGCTCGCCCTTTGTCACCGCAAAATTCGCCATGAGCCTCGATGGCAAGATCGCCACCAGGATGGGCGATTCAAGATGGATCAGCGGGCAGGAGTCCAGGGAATATCTTCACACCCTGCGCCAGACCGTGGCCGCGGTCATGGTTGGGGTGAATACCGTTATCGCTGATGACCCCCAGCTTACGGCCAGGGGAGAGAATGGGCAGCCCTTAGCTAGGCAGCCGCTGCGGGTCATCGTGGACAGTGAGGCTCGCACCCCGCCTAAGGCACGGGCCTTTGGCGAGCCGGGGGAAACGATGGTAGCTACCACACCCGCTGCCCCGTTATCGAGGACGAAGAAGCTGGAAAAAGCGGGCGCTGAACTCCTGGAGCTCCCGGCAAGGGATGGGCTGGTGGACCTTGGCGAGCTGTTCAAGGCACTGGGCCGAAGGGAGATCACCAGCGTCCTGGTGGAGGGGGGAGGCACCCTCCTCGGCTCTCTTTTCCAGCAGGGGCTTGTGGATAAGGTGATCGCCTTTATCGCCCCGCTGATTATCGGGGGCAGGGAAGCGAAGGTGTCGGTGGGGGGTGAGGGGGCAAGCAAGATCGCCCAGGCGCTGAGGCTGAGCCAGGTCAAGGTGCAGCGCTTGGGCGATGATGTGATGATCGTGGGATATTCAAGGAAAAAGTAGCGAGGTCTAGATGTTCACCGGGATCGTCGAGGAGGTAGGCAAAATCAGGGCGGCTCGCCCGGATAGGCTTACGATTTTTGCCGAAAAGGTTCTTGAAAGTACGAAAAAGGGCGATAGCATCGCCATAAACGGGGCCTGCCTCACCGTGGTTGAGATCTCGTCCGATTCCTTCTCTGTGGATGTGATGCCCGAGACATTGCGGCGCACCAACCTGGGCGCGCTTCGACCTGGGGACGCGGTAAATCTGGAGCGCCCCCTGGCCGTGGGCGGTCGCATGGGAGGGCACTTCGTCCAGGGGCATGTCGATGGCACGGGGAGGGTTCTTTCAGCGAAACAAGAGGATGAGGCTCTTCTCTTAAAATTTGAAGCATCTCAAGATATAATGCGTTATTTGGTCGAAAAGGGGTTTATCGCCGTCGACGGGGTGAGCCTCACCGTGGTCCAGTGCAATGCTACATCCTTCAAGGTCTCGCTGGTGGCCTATACCCTTGAGAATACCAACCTCGGCCAGAGGAGAGCCGGGGATGTGGTCAATCTGGAGGTGGACATCATCGCTAAGTATGTGGAACGACTGAGGGAGGCCGGCTCAGGCATTACCCTGGAATTTCTGGCCGAGCACGGCTTTTTGGCGCGCTGAGGAAGGGGATATCAGTTATTATCTCGGTTATCGAAAGCAATAAGGGGCTGAGGGCGAAGAAGGCCAATGGTCGGAAAAAGGAGGCGGAAGATGGCGCTGGCAACGATCGCGGAGGCAATTGAGGACATAAAGGCAGGCAGGTTTGTAATCATCGTTGATGACGAGGATCGCGAGAACGAAGGCGACCTGGCCATGGCTGGGGAAAAGGTCACCCCAGAGGCCATTAACTTTATGGCCAAGCACGCCCGGGGGCTCATCTGCCTGCCCATCGTTGGCGAGAGGCTGGATGAACTGAGAATCCCGATGATGGTTGGAGAAAACACATCAAAGCATGAAACAGCCTTCACCGTATCCATCGAAGCGAAACAGAGGGTGACTACCGGCATCTCTGCTTATGACCGAGCGGCTACCATCAAAGCGGTGCTTGACCCGCTTACCAAGCCCGAGGACCTGGCCTGTCCCGGTCACACCTTCCCGCTGCGGGCGAGGGAGGGGGGAGTGCTGGTCAGGGCGGGTCATACCGAGGCCATCGTAGATTTGGCAAGGCTCGCCGGGCTTTACCCTGCCGGGGTGATCTGCGAGGTCATGGCGGAGGATGGCACCATGGCCCGCTTCCCCGAGCTTGAGGCGATGGCGGAGCGGCATGGGATTAAGATGATGGCCGTCGCTGACCTTATCGCCTATAGGAGACGCCATGAAAGGCTGATCACAAGGATGTCTCAGGCCAGTCTGCCCACCAGGTACGGTGATTTTGTGGCCATTGCCTATAGGAGCACCATCGACCCCGACGAGCACGTAGCTCTGGTGAAGGGTGATATATCCGGGGAGGGGCCGGTGCTGGTTCGGGTACATAGCGAGTGCACCACCGGCGACATCTTCGGCAGCCTGCGCTGCGATTGCGGCGACCAGATTGCCCTCGCCATGCAGGCCATTGCCCAGGAGGGGAGGGGTGTTTTCCTCTACATGAGGCAGGAGGGGAGAGGGATCGGGCTGCACAACAAGATCGCTGCCTATGCCCTTCAGGATCAGGGCCTGGACACTGTTGAGGCCAACGAATCGCTGGGCTTCCCCGTTGACCTTCGTGACTATGGCATCGGCGCCCAGATATTGGTCGACCTCGGGCTCCGCGACATCCGCCTGCTCACCAATAACCCGAAAAAGGTGGTGGGCCTTGAGGGCTACGGGCTCAGCGTTGTGGAGACATTGCCCCTCATTGCCACGCCCAACCCCATTAACATCCACTACCTGGAGACGAAACAGCAGAAGATGGGGCACCTTTTGGAGATGGGGGAGCGGGCTGAAGAGGAGGCTTAGCGGAATCGGGGGAAGGACTTCGCTTTTCCTAAAATCGAAAAGGAGGAACTTTGAGCAAAAGCTATGAAGGGACGCTTCTTGGCGAAGGGTTAAGGTTTGGGGTGGTGGTCTCCCGTTTCAACGAGTTCATCACCACAAGGCTTTTGGAGGGGGCTAAGGATGCCCTCTTGCGCCATGGCGTCAAAGAAGGCGGCATCGAGGTTGCCTGGACCCCAGGCTCCTTCGAGATCCCGCTGGTGGCCAAAAGGATGGCGGAATCGGGGAAGTATGCCGCTGTCATCTGTCTCGGCGCGGTGATCCGCGGGGGCACGCCCCATTTTGAGTATATCGCCACCGAGGTAACCAAGGGGATTGCTCAGGTCGGCCTGGAGACAGGGCTGCCCGTCATCTATGGCGTGGTCACCGCAGACACCCTGGAGCAGGCCATCGAGCGAGCGGGAACGAAGATGGGCAACGCCGGCTTCCAGGCGGCAGTGAGCGCCATCGAGATGGCGAACCTGGTCAAAGCGATCACTCGATGACCTTGTAGACCCGATCGCCTCGCCTCACCCGGTCAGGGACCTTGATCCCTATCGCATCCCCTGCCTTGCCTTCCTTTACCGCTACATTGTTGATTTCCATTGAATCAACGCTGAGCTCCATGTCGGTGGTGGCCCCCCTGATATGGATCTTATCACCGAGCCTGAGGGTAGCGGTGAGATCGATCCCGGCCACCACTGGTCGGGCAAAGAAATCGCTCACCTTGCCGATCTCCTCTTCCGTCATTGAATCCCCCCCTTTTTCAGCTAGTATACCTGCTTCCCAGATGTAAATCAATATCCCCTTTTCGCCCTCTTGACAACAGGATTTGACCGACCTATAATTAGAACGTATGTGCGATAAAGGGCGAAAGATTTTTCATGTCGACCTCGATGCCTTCTTTGTCTCGGTGGAGCGGGTGCTGAACCCCCGGCTCAGGGGCAAGCCGGTGGTGGTTGGCGGTGAGCCTGGGCTTCGCGGAGTGGTCGCCTCCGCCTCCTATGAGGCCAGGGCCTATGGGCTTTGCGCCGGCATGCCCCTTACCCGGGCCCATCGCCTCTGCCCCCAGGCCATCTTCCTCAAGGGGAGCTTCCCTCGCTATCGTGAAGCCTCGGCACACTTCATGGCCATCCTCGCCGATTTCACCCCTTACCTGGAGCCTGTGGGAATCGATGAGGCCTATCTCGACCTCAGCGGCTTCGAATCCCTTTACGGTCCTGCTGCGGAGACGGCGCTAAGGATGAAAAAGAGGATAAAGGACGAAATAAAGATCACTGCCTCCATAGGCATTGGCAGCTCAAAGATGGTGGCCAAGGTTGCCTCCGACCTGGCAAAGCCAGATGGACTGCTTGAGGTGCCCCCAGGGGAGGAGCGCCCCTTCCTCGCCCCCCTTCCCATCGCCAACCTCCCCTGCGTTGGGCCGAAGACGGAAAAGGTGCTTAAGGGGATGGGAGTCACCACTATCGGGGAGCTAGCCGATCTGCCAGCCTCTCTTTTGAGAGGAAGCTTTGGCATCCTGGGGGAGACGATCCATCGCTATGCCAGGGGCATCGATGACAGGAGGGTTGAGCCCCCTCAAGCGGCGAAATCGATAAGCCGGGAGACTACCTTCGTCGAAGATACCCTGGACCGTCCTTTCCTCAGGGCGACCCTGCGTTATCTCAGTGAAAGGGTGGGCGCCGAATTGCGCCGTGAGCGGAGGCAAGCGAGGTGTGTCACTCTAAAGCTTAGGTATGCCGATTTCGACACCATCACCCGCAGCCGCACTCTGAGGGAGGCAACAAATGTTGACCAGGTGATCTTTGATGCCGGGCTTGAGCTTCTGGAGAGGTCCCTGGGCCAAAGGCGACAGCGGGTGCGCCTTATCGGCATCGGGGTATCAAGCCTGGTCGGCGACGAGAGACAGCTCAGCATGCTGGACCTCTCCCTGGAGCGCTGGCAGCGCTTGGACAGGGTTATCGACCGCCTTCGACAAAGGTATAGCTTCACCGCCATCCAGAGGGGACAAACCCTGCTCCTTAAACAGGTCTTCCCCACCGAGAGGGGTGATTACCTTTTGAACACCCCCTCCCTTTCCCGCTAGAAAGCC
>JBHIBU010000093.1:0-5350 GCA_046759245.1 Dehalococcoidia bacterium
CCGAGGTTAGCCCCGCCCGCTCATCGCTGATGTCGATGACATCGTAGAGGTCCTGGCCGCAATTGGTGGGCACCAAAATCTCGCCGCCCATTGCTCTCATCTTCTCCTCCCTCAGTTCGGCATCGCCGCGCTCCTCAGCCTTGGTCAAGGTGTCGAGGTTCAGGTCGTGAACCTGACCCAGCCTATCGTAGACCTTGGCGATCTCCTCCCAATCGAATCTCTCGCTCATTATGCCATCTCCATAGACCTGAACCCGGTTAATGCTTTGGGCGCCGGAAGAATAGCGAGCCTCAAGGATGGCGTGGTCGCTGCCATAGCTATAGGCGCTCACCTCATTGGGTGAGGGATTCTTCACATAACCATGATCCCCTACGAAAAAGAGCACATCGGGAACCATATCGAGGAGGCGACGCACCGCGGTGGCGCCACTCTCCCTGGGATGGATGGTGAAGGCGGGGTATTGATTGACCAGGGCGCTGCTGGTGCTGAAGGCGGAGAATTCCAGCCCCGCTCTGGCAAAGAGGAAGGAGAGAAGCTGGAAGACGTTTTTCTCCCCCTGAGCCCAACTGAACTGGCGCCGTGCCCGCCAGCGGTCGAGGAGCCACCAGCCATCGCCACCTTGGATCAGGAACTGGGAACGGCCTCCCTGGGAGGTGTAGTCCCAGCCCTCGATCCAATAGGAGGGACCCGAGGAGAATTCGGCAGCGGCGGTGGTTCGGTAGCCCGGGCTGACCAGGAGCTCGGAGCCCTCCTTGATTGCGGCGTAATCACCAGAGCCGATCTGCCCATAGCGTCCATCGTCGTTACGAAGGACAACAGTAACCTTTCCCGAATTGGGCTCGATGGAAGAGGTCAATTCAGTCACATCTTCGGTAAGAGTTACTGAAGCGGGGGAAAGCGGTGCCTGCCAAACGCCGAAGGGGATGGAGAGCCAAACATATGAGCCCCAATAGGCGATGGCCATCCCGTAAGATGAGGAGAGGTCGAAGGGGACCGGCTCGCGCCAAAGGTTGGAGATGAAGTCGGCGGTGGCCAGGGAATGAGACCAGAAGGGACGGCTATAGGAATCTGTCCCGGTGTATCTCTCTACGAAGAAGGCTCTAAAGACATCGGGGAAGGTGAGATAGGGGCAGTGGAACTCGACGCCGGAGCCGGCGCTGGAGAGGGTGAGCTCGGCTAGGGAGGACCAGGTGCCCGGGCTCGCCGAATAGCCGTCGCCATAGACGCAGGTCCACACCTTATAGTTATTGGTGCTATCCTGCCCGGTGACCATGATGTTCCAGTCCCCCATATAGACGCAGGCTAACCCGGTAATGGCGGAGGCGCTATTTGTCCAGGCGGCAGGTGAGCCCCAACTACCAGTGCTCCGCCTGATGGCATAGACCGTGCCCCCAAGGGAGTAAAAAAGGGTGACCACCCCCCCGCTGCCAAAGTCCGCTGCCAGCCAGCCCACTGCCGAAGGAGCGGTCACTACGGCGATGGCGCTGCCAAAGCTAGCGCCATTATCATTGCTCTCGCGGGCATAGATGGTGCTTTGGTCGGTGGCCACATAGAAAAGGAGCACCGTTGAGCCGGAGCTAGAGAGGGCGATGCCAGAGACCGAGGAGACGGTAGCAATCCCGGTCCAGGAGCCAAAATTGCTAGCGGGGCCTGGGTTGGCTACCCGCTGCAGGTAGAGGAGATAGCTATTTGGGTCAACCCTGGCCCTGAGGAGGGAGCCATCGCCAGGCATGGTGGCGGCATGATAAAAATCGCCCTCGCTCCCGGTGTAAAGGCGGCTCCAGGAAAGTCGGGTGACCCCGCCCACCCTTTCCACGACCTCCACCTTTATATAGGGGAGCCTTGCCGAGCTCCGCTGGGCCTGAAGCAATGTGCTCGATAGATTCCTCACCCTTCCCCCTTACCCCATCAGCGCTGCCAAGGTATCGTGGAGATCCCTGCCCGCCTTTCGTCTGATCTTCTCTGTCGCTGTAGTCACGATTTCTCCTAAGGTCACCAATCGCTGGTTTGGCTTCGAGGTGGCTCATAGGGGCGGTAGAGCTGACGGGAGCGCACTGTGTTCTTTCTGCTGTGCTTGGCCAAGCCTCGGAGGAAGGAAGCCAATCGATCCTGTCCCCAGGTAAGGTAGTTTCTCCAGGTCGACTCTCCTCCCACATTCAGCCTATTGGTGGCAAACTGGCCCACTCAATGGCGGCATAGCCAGCACCCCCGATGACCACCAGGTCCTCAAGGGGTGATGGGATGGTGGAGGCGGTATCATCCAGGGTATGAAGCTTGCCATAGTAGATGTATAGCTCCTCCCCACCGCTTGGTGCCCCCTCGACAAGGAGGGTCAGGGTATCTCCCCAGAGGCTGAAGCGAACATATCTTGGCGGGTACCCCCCTACCGGGTACTCCACTGCTTCGATGGCCACAAGATCGGAGAGGGTGGAGAGGGAAAGCTCTCTGCTCCCCGCAGTGGTGGTTAGGGTGGCCTTAGCCTCAAGGGGCACCGCCAGGCTCAGCTCCCGCACCGCGTGCTCGATGTGCCGGTTCAACTCCTCATCTGACCAGCGATAGTTATTGGCATCCTCGTCATGAAGGTCCTTGCGCAGTCGCGCCCTCATTAGAGTTAGGTTCACCAGCCACCTCCTGTGCCCACCGTTTCTGATGATATTTGGTCTACCACCTTAGACAACGGGGCCTCGACTCTCCAGCATCTCCAGTCTAGCCCTGAAGTCCTCCATATCAGGAGCCACATCCCCCAGATAAGTAGCAAGCCTTCTCTGCTCCTTGGTTGAAAGCTGGAAGGGGCCAAAGTCCACCTCCACGAAAGGCTCGCCCTCATCACTATAGCCCTGGGTAACCGCTACATCTGTTATTGGGACGTCAGTCCGCCCAAGGTAGGCTAAAATCCCTTCAGGCGTTGGTTTGCGGCGGTTGATGTGCTTATATCTCATTTCTACCCCCTATCATGTCCAAATCCAGCCATGCCTCCAAATGTCTACCACGTTATCGGAGGCATCGCCGTTATTAGCTACCGCAAAAACTGGATAGACGTCCTGTGATCTACCCCCAGGGGGAATGTTTAATGATTCCCCCTTCTTGACGCCGTCCACATACCACTCGATTTTAACCCCCGCCGTAAACTTGAGAAAGAGGTCTTTGACAGAGAAGCCTACCATAGCCACGTTCAAATCTACCACGGTCAGGCTAATGCCATCATGAACAATGCCTTTCAGGGCCGTGTTGTCGAGCCTCCAGCCGAAAGCTTCATCTGTTGGGTCGGCGGCAGTGTCTGTGTCGATCTTTAACCAAGCCTGGCCATTGACAGACATCGTGTTACGGAAGAAGGTAGCAGCCCAGTCAAAATCGTTTATGCTGCTACCAAAGAGCCAACCAAAGCGGTACCCTCGCCCCCGCGCCGTGGAGCCTGCTGTAATTCCTGTTACTAAAGCGAATGTCCCATAACCTTGCGCAGGAATATTACCGCTACCGGTGACGGTCGTTGTCCAGTGGAAGAAGGCCAACTCCCATTGCCACGGCCTAATAAACTGACCAAACTCATAGCCCTTGACATACTCCAGGCTGTCCCCAGCCTCATTCACACGGAGGAAGAAGCGCTTTGCGCCAACACCAAGCCTGTCGATGGCCGATGCACCTCGCACGAATAGGTCGCCTTGGGTGGTGAGGATGTTGCGCAAGACATACTGTGTGTGGTCATCGGCAGCCAATGCATCCAGGTCTGCGTGCTTGGTTATATAATCCTCTCCAGCAAGTCTTATTGCCATGGTGCCTCCTTTAAGAGAGCACATAGTCAGCGCTGAGGCTGAAGGATGTGCCCGAAAAATTGGTTACCTTCAAGAAGATGATGGAGCCCCGGGCATCGGGAACCGCTAAAGCATACCCACCGGTTCCGGTGAACTGCCTTGAGGCTCCTCCGAACCATTTAGATTGGCGAGAGTTCCAGAAGAGAACCTGCACCGTCAGCGCGGTGAGGCCGACGCCCGCAATAGTCACATCGAAGCGACAGTACTGATAGCCACTACAATCGACGGCACCACTGGTATCCACTGGGTCGGTGGCATCGACGGCGGTGACCCCGCTACGATGCACCACGGCCGCAGTGGTCTCGTAGACGGGACCTTTAGGGATCCCAGTTTGATCGAGTCGCACATTGGCCATAACTTACCTCCTTGGCCCGACTTGTCGCAGCCTTTTATTTTCTAGCTCCCATACTGAGGCGGATACCAAGCCTGTAACCCATGTCTGATGCGGAAGCCACGCAGCTCAGGGTTGTCGCCGGTATCCTTAATATCAGGTATCTGATCCCCCATGATGATCAATCTGCGGCGAATGATCTGCCCATCAATCGCCAAGCGGACTTCGTCAGGGTCACTCCTCTTAGGCATTGTATTTCACCCCCAAATCAGGTTTTGGGCCCCGATTCGATCGGGGCCCCCCTTTAGTCGCGAACCCCGATAAGCTTCGCCAGCTTTATGGTGTTGAACGCGGCAACCGAGGTATACCACTTGACCCTGGTTCTGGAGGCGTCCCTGCTCTCCAGGCTGCCGACCCTCTCTACCTGGAGCCCGCCGGGGCCGGTGAGCCCGGCTACCGCCCCCTCTCCAAACTGAAGGGCGTAGATGGTGGAGCAGTCGACGGAGGTGCCCACCGTCTTGTTGTCGGCGATCCAGTCGCTGACCCCGATGGGAACGGCGTCATAGTACTCCACCATCTGACCGAACTGGTTGCGATCGGTGACTAGGATGCCACCGCTGGCTCGGCTGAGTGCGGTGAGCTTTCGCCGACTCCTCCTGCTCATCAGTAGCATGACCGGTTTGCCCCCCTTGATGAGGTCGATGAGCTCATCGAGTTTGTCCAGGGTGAGCGTGCCGCCATTGACACCCATGCTCAGCGTTTGCCCCGAGACACAGAGGGTGTCGATGCCGTCGAAGGCCTTGGTATCCACCGTGGTATCGCCGTTGATAAAGGTGTCCTCGAACTTCTGCTGCACCGCCTTTGCCTTGAGCTGGACGACGGCGGCCTCCAGGTCCTGGATATTGCTCCTGGTGGCCTTGAGGAAGTTGTCCACATCGGCGTCGCCACCGAGGATCTTCAGGGTGGCCGTCTTCTGGGTGAAGGTTGGTGTGGATTCTATCCAGGTATCACCCACATTGTAGAAGGCGGCGGTGGCTGGTTGGTTCTCCTGGTTGTAGGTGAGCCCGTTGCCCACGATCTCGATGAAGGGCAGGACTTGCAGGATCGGGCTATCGTAGACGATGGTCTCGATGACCCCCACCAGCAAGATGTCGTTGGAAAGCTTTGCTGCCTCTGTTAAGGTAAGTGCCATTTTTCTCCTCCTTTTTTT